>NZ_JBSGET010000069.1:0-42086 GCF_053603035.1 Kitasatospora sp. NPDC004272
CACACTTAAACCACAACCACCCAAACCGATATTGCTAGGTTTGTGAATGGAGTTCATACGTGTGATATACCCATCCCCCCCCGGCACCCGCGCCGGGCGGCGCCGGTCACGGCCGCAGACCGGCGACCGACGACCGGCGACCGACGACCGGCGACCGGCGACCGGCGACCGGCGACCGGCGACCGGCGACCGGCACCGTCCGGCTCCCGCCGCCTCAGCTGAACGGCAGCAGCAGCACCGGCGCCCCGCTCGGGTGCGCCGACCCGCCGGCCGGTTCGAGCGTGACGCCCACGCCCGCCGCGCCGTCGAGCGCGCCGGTGAGCAGCAGGGTGCCGCTGCCGGTGGGCAGCAGACCGGCGGGGCGCATGGTGCCCGCGTCGTCGTACCAGAGTTGGTAGGTGCGGTCGGGGCCCGGGGCGGGGAGGCCGGCGGCGAGGAAGCCGGCCTGGCCGCGGGTGCCGGACCAGACGACGGTGCCGGTGCCGCCGCCGGGGGTGGTGGCGGTCGCGGTGCGGGCGTCGGGTGCGGTGAGCAGGGCGGTGACGGTCTGCTGCTGGCGGGCCAGCGTGGTGGCGCGGTCGCGGGCCAGCTCGGCCTCGTGGTGCTGCTGGACGGCGACCGCGCCGGCGCCGAGGGCGAGGGCGAGGCAGGCCGCGAGGGCGAACTTCGTCGCGTGGCGGGCGAGTCGGCCGCGGGCCGGGGCGGTCCGGGCGACCGGCGGGGCTTCCTGCCGGACGCCGGGCAGCGCGGCCAGCACCCGGCCCTTGAGCGCTTCGGGCGGGGTGACCGCCTCGGCGGCGCCGAGCCGGGCCAGGGTGGCGGCGAACTCGGCGGTCTCCTGGGCGCAGGACGGGCAGTGGTCGAGGTGGCGTTCGAAGTCGCGGTGTTCGTCGGGGCCGAGCGCATGGGTGGCGTAGGCGCCGGTGAGGGTGTGCGGGTCGAGGGTGTTCACGCGCCCACCCCCAGGCAGTCGCGCATCCGGATCAGGCCGTCGCGCATCCGGGTCTTGACGGTGCCGAGGGGGGCGCCGAGCACCTCGGCGACCTCGGGGTAGCTGTAGCCGCGGTAGTAGGCGAGCGTCAGTGACTCGCGCTGGAGTTCCGTCAGCGTCTTCAGGCAGCGTCGCACCTGCTCGCGCTCCAATCGTCCCTCGACCTGTTCGGCGACCTCGTCGTACGGGGTGCCGCCGTGGTTCGCGGTGGCGACCCGCCGGTCGCGGTCGGCGGCGGCCTGCGCGGAGCGCACCCGGTCGACGGCGCGCCGGTGCGCGATGGTCAGCACCCAGGGCAGCACCTCGCCGCGTTCGGCCCGGTAGCGGGCCGCGGTGCGCCACACCTCCAGCAGCACCTCCTGGGTGACCTCCTCCGACTGCGCCGGATCCCGGAGCACCCGCCGCACCAGGCCGAACACCGGCCCGGCGACGGCGTCGTAGAGCGTGGCGAACGCGTCCTGGTCGCCGCGCACCACGCGGGAGAGCAGCTCCCGCAGGTCGGGCCCGGGCCGGCGCGGCGGGGCGAGTGAGACAAGGTGGCTCATCCGGCCACCCCGCCTTGGACGTTCCTGCGCTGCACCACGGGCACCTGGGCCTCCCCTGCGGCGGCCGGAACTCCCGGCCGCGACGACTCGACAACACGACTGCACCCCTGTTCGTCACGGTCGCCCGTGCGGATTGCCCGCGCCGCCGAACCACTTCGCCGCGGCCGTTTCCCCGACTCTTCCGCGACTCGCACCAATCCGGGCCCCACCGCCCGCCGAATGCCGGGTGTGGACAACGAGAACCCCCAGCGCCGCCCCGGCCCGGTCACCGGCGCCGCCCTCGGCCTGGCCGCCGCCGTCGCGGCGCTGGGCGCGGGCGAGTCGGCCGCACTGGCGACCGGGCCCGCGACCTCGCCGGTGGTGGCGGTGGGCGCGGCGGCCGTCGACCTGGCCCCGACCGCCCTGAAGGAGTACGCGGTACGGGAGTTCGGCACGCACGACAAGGCGGTGCTGCTGGCGGGCGTCCTGCTGACCACCACGCTGCTGGCCCTGGCGGCGGGGGTGCTGACGCTCCGCCGACCGGTCGCGGGCGCGGCCGTGTTCGGCGCGTTCGGACTGCTGGGCGGGTGGGCGGCGCTGTCCCGGCCGGCCGCGGCCGCGGGCGACTGCGGCCCCTCGCTGGTGGCCGGTGCGGTGGGCGCGCTCGCGGCCGCCGCCCTGGCCCGCCTGCTGCACGCCGCCGCAGTCGACCCGCCCGCTGCTCCCCCCGTCGACCCACTGACGGCCGCACCGCCCGGACGCGTCGTCACCCGGCACCTGCCGGGCCGCCGCACCGGCACCCGGCGCACCGTCACCCGCCGCACCGCGCTGGCCGCGACCGCGGGCACCTTCGCGGCGGGCGCCACCGCGGGCCTGGCCGGGCGCCTACTGGCGCAGCCCCCGTACGACACGGCGGCCGTCCGCGTCCCGCCGCCCGCCCGTCCGCTCCCCCCGCCGCTGCCGGCCGTGCACCCGAACGTCGCGGGCCTGTCCCCGTTCACCACCCCGAACGGTGACTTCTACCGGGTCGACACCGCCCTCACCCTGCCCCGGATCGACCCGCGCAGCTGGGCGCTGCGCATCCACGGCCTGGTGGACCGGCCGCAGTTGCTCACCTTCGACGACCTGCTGCGCGAACCCCTCGAAGAGCTCGACCACACCCTGTCCTGCGTCTCCAACGAGGTCGGCGGCCCGTACGTCGGCACCGCCCGCTGGCTGGGCGCCTCGCTGCCCGCCCTGCTGCGCCGCGCCGGGGTCCGCTCCGGAGCCGACCAGCTGGTCGGGCGCTCGAAGGACGGCATGACCATCGGCACCCCGCTGGAGTCCGTCCTGGACGGCCGCCGGGCCCTGCTCGCCGTCGCCATGAACGGCGAGGCGCTGCCGCCCGCGCACGGTTTCCCCTGCCGCAGCGTCGTCCCCGGCTTCTACGGCTACACCTCCGCCACCAAGTGGCTGATCGACCTGGAGGTCACCACCTTCACCGCCTTCGACCCGTACTGGGTGCGACGCGGCTGGGACCGCACCGGCACCGTCCGCACCGCCTCCCGGATCGAGGTCCCCGCACCGTTCGCCAAGGTG
This sequence comes from Kitasatospora sp. NPDC004272, assembly GCF_053603035.1. Lineage (NCBI taxonomy): Bacteria > Bacillati > Actinomycetota > Actinomycetes > Kitasatosporales > Streptomycetaceae > Kitasatospora > Kitasatospora sp. NPDC004272. The sequence continues at coordinate 3,094 of NZ_JBSGET010000069.1, forward strand.
CCCGCCGGCCCCGTCGACATCGCCGGCACCGCCTGGGCCACCCACCGCGGCATCGCCGCCGTCGAGCTCCGGATCGACCAAGGCCCCTGGCAGCGAGCCGAGTTGGCCGCCGACGCCGGGCCCGACCTGTGGCGGCAGTGGTCGTACGCCTGGACGGACGCGACCCCCGGCACCCACCGGATCGAGGTCCGCGCCACCGACGCCACCGGCGCCGTGCAACCCGAACGGCGCGCCGACCCCTTCCCCGCCGGGGCGACGGGCTGGCACAGCACCGTCGTCACCGTGCACTGAGACCGCTTGACCCCTCCGTTTCGCAACCCACCTCCCAGAAAAGGCACGTCCATGCGCATTTCGCTGCTCCGCTCCCGCCCGTTCGCCGCCCTGCTCGCCGCCGGGTCCCTGGCCCTCACCCTCGGCGCGTGCAGCAGCTCGGGTTCCGCCACCGACAGTGCGGCCCCGGCCGCGTCCTCCGCCGCCTCCTCCCCCGCCGCCGCGTCCCCCACCACGGTCGCCGACGGACCGTTCGGCGCGGCCTGCGCCGCCGTGCCGAAGGACGGCGCCGGATCCTTCACCGGCATGGCCAAGGACCCGGTCGCCACCGCGGCCTCCAACAACCCGCTGCTGTCCACCCTGGTGACGGCCGTCAAGCAGGCCGGCCTGGTCGACACCCTCAACTCCGCGCAGAACATCACCGTCTTCGCCCCCACCAACGACGCCTTCGCCAAGCTCCCCAAGGCCGACCTGGACGCCGTCCTGGCCGACAAGGCCAAGCTCACCAAGCTGCTGACCTACCACGTCGCCCCGGACCGCCTCTCCCCCACCGCCCTCCCCGGCAAGCACCCCTCCCTGGAGGGCACCGACCTGACCGTCAACGGCTCGGGCCAGGACTTCACCGTCAACGACGGCGCCAAGGTCCTGTGCGGCAACGTCCAGACCGCCAACGCCACCGTCTACATCGTCGACACCGTCCTGATGCCCACCTCCTGACCCCCACCCGGCTCCCGGGCCGTCAAGCCGGGCAGCGGGCGCCGGTCTCGGCCTGACGTGCTGACAGCCGCGCTGTCAGCACGTCAGGCCGCCACTGCCACCGCCGGCACGGCCGTCCCGTCGCCAGGCGCCAGGCGCCCGGGGAAACGACGCCTCGGGAAGCCGTGCACACCTGCGGCCGTCTTGCGCAGGTCGGTGGCCCGTACCGCCCGCACGTGCACCTTCAGCGATTCCGAGGCGCTTCGAGGGACTTCAAGAGGCTTCCAGGACGCGGGCGATCAGGCCGTCCACGTCCAGGTGGTCGCATTCGTGGCCGGACGGGACGAGGGCGTAGCACTCGACCAGGAAGCCGGTGACGATCTCGGCCGGGATGCTGACCACCGCTTCCCCGGTGCCGCCGTGCAGGGTGACCAGGACCTCGTCGGCGGCGCCGGGGCGGACGGTGACGTCGCCGTGTCCGGCGGGGGCGAGGCGGCCCTCGTTGAGCAGGTCGCGGCCGAACACCCACTCCACGGCGTCGATCCGGCCCACCGGCGGGAAGACCAGCCGGACGGCGTAGGGCAGCGAGGTGTCGAAGTGCAGCCCGGCCTCCACTGCCAGGTCGGGGTGCGGGCTGTGCGGGAGCGTGACGGCGGTGGACCAGCAGGTGGCGACGGCCATGTGGGGTGGCTTCCTTCCGGGCGGCGGCGACGGCGGTGCCGAAAAGCTGACGGCACGAGCCCGACTACCCGCCGGGCCCGGGGATCCGCGCATCGACGCAGAACCTTCACCGATACCCTGCGCTCACCACACGAACGGCCCAGCCCGGTGACGGTGGGACGTGCTGGAGTAGGGCCCGTCGATCATGGCGGAGGAGAGGACCGAAGTGAGCGTGGACCGGGTGCAGTGGCGGGAGTTCCTGGAGCTGTGGAGCACCGAGTGGATCACCGCGAAGCAGGCCGACCCCGAGGAGGGCCCGGTCGACCCCGAGGTGCTCCGGGACGGCTGGCTCGGCTTCTCCCCCGCCACCGAGCCGGAGGTCGCCGCCGCCGAGGCCCGCCTCGGCCGCCCGCTGCCGCCCTCGCTGCGCGAGTTCCTGCTGGTCACCGACGGCTGGCGGGAGACCGGCCCGTTCATCGAGGAGCTGGCCGGCACCACCGGGTTGGACTGGCTGCGGGACACCCCGGAACGCCACTGGATCGACATCTGGGAGGAACTGGCCGGCCTGTCCGAGGACGAAGAGGACGAGGACGAGGACGCCGGGGACGCCGGGGAAGAAGAGGACGAGTACGACGAGGTCGCGGTCGCCGAGGCCCGGATCCTGGCCCGTTCGCTGCGGCTGTCCCTGGCAGGTGACGCCGCGGTGCTGCTGCTCGACCCGGAGGACGTGGACGCGGACGGCGAGTGGGCGGGTTACTGGCTGGCCTCCTGGTCGGGCGAGGGGCTGCAGCGCCACGCGTCCTTCGCCGAGCTGGTCCGCGCCCAGTGGCGCACCATGCACGCGCTCGCCCAGCCCGCCGGGCCGACCCGGGACCACTGGGACGCCGAGGTGGAGCGCGGCCGCCGGGCGGCGCTCGCGGGCGAGCTCGACCTCGCGCTGGACCTGTTCGGGCAGGCCAAGGAGTTCGGCCGGCCGCGGGCCCGCCTGCTGCTGTTGCAGTTGCGGTTGCTGCTGGACGGCTGGCGGACCGGGAAGAACGGGATCCCGTGGAGCCTGCGGGACGCGAAAGTGTTCCTGGCCGAGCCGCTGCTGTCCGAGGGCTTCCTGCCGCTGCTGGTCCGGCTGGTCCGGGAGGCGGACGGGCACGAGCCGTACGCCCTGGACAAGCTCCGCGAGAACGGCCCGCGGGTGCTGCGCGCGGCGCTCGCCGAGTACGAGGCGATGACCGCGCCCGGTTTCCGGTTCCGCTACGGGCCGCCGGAGTTCGACGCGGCCGTGCACGCGGTGGCCGACGGGCTCGCCGCCCACCTGGAGGAGCAGCGGGCGGCGGCCGAGCGGGCGGCCCGGCCGGTCGGGGAGTTCCGCTCCGAGGTGACGACCATGCACTTCATCGTGCCGTCGAACTCCACCCTCCGGTACAGCGGGTCCTGGGCCGGGGTCGCCCCGGGGACCACCGACCCGGCCGGGGACGAGCCCGCCCCGCTGGGCCCCGGCCCCCACTACGGCCGGCCCGGACCGGAGATCGCGCCGGAGGTCGCCGAGCGGGCCTGGTCCGAGCTGCTGGCGGCGCTGCCGCTGTGGCGCCCGGCGGGCCCGGACCACCTGGCGCCGGTCTCGCTGCTGGCCGATCCGCTGCTGGGCGAGCTGATCACCCCGGAGCGGGCCCGGGCGCTGCTCTCCCTCCCCCGGGGCTGACCGCCCCGCCCGGCGCGCGTGGCGCCTCCCCGCCGGAGGCGGCACGCGTGCCGCAGGTCCGATCGGGCGACTTCCCTGCTGAAAGGGCGTAAGTTCGCTGCTGGGCGGCGTCCAGTGCCGGGCGCCGCCGTTGATCGAGTGAGGACGGGTACCGAAGATGGCTCAGGTTGTCCGGGGTGTGATCGCGCGTGCGAAGGGGGCGCCGGTGGAGGTGGTGCCCGTCGTGGTGCCGGATCCGGGGCCGGGTGAGGCGGTGGTGAAGGTGCAGGCGTGCGGGGTGTGCCACACGGACCTGCACTACCGGGAGGGCGGGATCAACGACGAGTTCCCGTTCCTGCTGGGGCACGAGGCGGCGGGCGTGGTGGAGTCGGTCGGCGAGGGCGTCGAGGACCTCTCGCCGGGTGACTACGTGATCCTGAACTGGCGTGCGGTGTGCGGTCGTTGCCGGGCGTGCAAGCGCGGCCGGCCGTGGTACTGCTTCGCCACCCACAACGCGAAGCAGAAGATGACGCTGGAGGACGGCACCGAGCTGTCCGCGGCGCTGGGCATCGGCTCCTTCGCGGAGAAGACGCTGGTCGCGGCGGGCCAGTGCACCAAGGTCGACCCGGCGGCGTCGCCGGCGGCGGCCGGTCTGCTGGGCTGCGGGGTGATGGCGGGCCTGGGCGCGGCGATCAACACCGGGCAGGTGGGCCGGGGCGACAGCGTCGCGGTGATCGGCTGCGGCGGCGTGGGCAACGCGGCGGTGGTGGGCTCCCGGCTGGCCGGGGCGGGCACGATCATCGCGGTGGACGTGGACGACCGCAAGCTGGCCACGGCGCAGCGCCTGGGCGCCACCCACACCGTCAACTCCCGTGCGGTGGACGCGGTGGAGACGATCCGCAGCCTGACCGGCGGCCACGGCGCCGACGTGGTGATCGACGCGGTGGGCCGCCCGGAGACGTACGAGCAGGCGTTCTACGCCCGTGACCTGGCGGGCACGGTGGTGCTGGTGGGCGTGCCGACGCCGGAGATGAAGCTGGAGCTGCCGCTGCTGGACGTGTTCGGGCGGGGCGGCGCGCTGAAGTCGTCCTGGTACGGGGACTGCCTGCCGGAGCGGGACTTCCCGATGCTGATCGACCTGTACCTGCAGGGGCGGTTGGACCTGGACGCGTTCGTCAGCGAGACGATCCCGCTGGACGGCGTGGAGGAGGCGTTCGCCCGGATGGAGCGCGGCGAGGTGCTGCGCTCGGTGGTGGTGTTCTGATGGCGGCGCGGATCGAACAGCTGGTCACCTCGGGCGAGTTCAGCCTGGACGGCGGCACCTGGCAGGTCGACAACAACGTGTGGATCGTCGGTGACGACAGCGAGGCGGTGGTGATCGACGCGGCGCACGACGCGGCGGCGATCCACGCGGCGCTGGGCGGTCGGCGGCTGCTGGCGGTGGTCTCCACCCACGCGCACAACGACCACGTGGACGCGGCCCCGGCGCTGTCGGCGCTGAACGGCGGCGCCCCGGTGCTGCTGCACCCCTCGGACCAGGTGCTGTGGCGGCAGACCCACCCGGACCGCGAGCCGGACGCCGCGCTGGCGGACGGTCAGGAGATCCCGGTGGCGGGCACGGTGCTGACGGTGCTGCACACGCCGGGGCACAGCCCGGGCGCGGTCAGCCTGTACGCGCCGGAGCTGGGCACGGTCTTCACCGGTGACACCCTGTTCGCGGGCGGCCCGGGCGCCACCGGCCGGTCGTTCTCGGACTTCCCGACCATCGTCGAGTCGATCCGGGAGCGGCTGCTGACGCTGCCCCCGGAGACGGTGGTGCGCACCGGGCACGGCGATTCGACCACCGTCGGCGCGGAGGCCCCGCACCTGGCGGAGTGGATCGCCCGCGGCCACTGACCCGGTCCCGCGTCGCTCACCCGTCCCTCACGCGTCCCCGAACCGGATCCCGGTGAGCCGTTCGCGGGAGGCCGCGTCGGCGAGCAGCACCGTCCGGGCGCCGGGGAACGCCGCCCGTCCGCGCCGTTCCAGTCCGGCCAGCAGCCGGGCGGTGCGCCGCACGTGCAGCCGGAAGGTGCGCGGCGCGGCGGTGCGGGCCCGGGCGTGCTGTCCGGCGAGGGCTTCGGCGGGGCGGACGGCGAGCAGCACGACGTGCAGTTCGCGTCCGCCGCGCCGGGCCCAGTGCGCGAGGGCCCGGCGCATCCACCAGCGGCTGCCGCAGTCGTGCACCAGCAGCGGGCCGGGGCGGCGGAACGCGGCGCGGGTGCGCAGCAGGTGCAGCAGGCGCACGGCGGGCCGGTAGAGGGGGTAGGGGACGGCGGCGGGCACCCTGGCCTGGCAGGCGAGCCGGGTGGTGCGGGGGTCGATCAGGGTGGCGGGGGCGTCCCAGCGGCGCAGCAGGGTGGACTTGCCGCTGCCGGGCACGCCGCCGACCACGACCACGGCGCGCGGTCCGTAGTGGAGCACCAGCGGTCCGCCCGCGCGGCCGCGCAGGTCGGTGACCCCGCGCGGGACGAACCCGGTGTCCTGCACGTGCTCTCCCCGTACTCGCCGCGGTGCCGGCTGGGCAGCCTACCGGGGCGGGTCCTCCTCCAGTCGGATCGCCCCTCCGGGGCAGGCGGCGACGGCGTCGGCGACCTCCCGGACGAGGGCGGCGGGCGGGTTGGCGTCGAGCAGCAGGACGGTGCCGTCGTCCTCGCGCTGGTCGAACACCTCGGGGGCGGCGAGGACGCACTGTCCGGCGCCGCAGCACCGGTCGGGGTCGACGTGGACGAGCACGGGGGGCCTACCTTTCGGGGCGGGGGTCACCAGGTGACGGGCAGGGAGTCGATGCCGTAGACGGTCATCTCGTGGCGGAAGCGGATCTCCTCGAAGGGCACGGCCAGTCGCAGTCCGGGCAGGCGGCGCAACACGGTGTCGAGGGCGATCTCCAGTTCCAGCCGGGCCAGCGGCTGGCCGAGGCACTGGTGGACGCCGAAGCCGAAGGCGAGGTGGCGGCGGGTGTCGCGGGTGAGGTCGAGGGCGTCGCCGTCGGGGTAGCGGTCCCCGTCGCGGTTGGCGGTGTTGAGCTGGCAGATCACGCCTTCGCCGGCCCGGATCAGGACGCCGCCGATCTCGATGTCCTCGACGGCGACCCGGGTGACGCCGCTCTGCACGATGCTGAGCCAGCGCAGCAGTTCCTCGACGGCGGCGGGGGTGGCTTCGGGGTGGGCGCGCAGGTGGGCGAGCTGGTCGGGGTGCTGGAGCAGGGCGAGGACGGAGAGCGCGGTCATGTTGGCGGTGGTCTCGTGGCCGGCGATGAGCAGCAGGCGGCCCATCGCGCCGATCTCCTCGGTGGTGAGTTCGCCGCGGGCGACCAGGCGACTGAGGATGGCGTCGTCGGGTTCGGTGCGCTTGCGGTCGGTGAGGGCGTCGAGGTAGTCGGTGAGTTCCTGCTGGGCGGTGACGACCTCCTCGATCGGGCTGTCGCGGCGCAGCAGGGTGCGGCTGCAGCGCTGGAAGAACTCGTGGTCCTGGTAGGGGACGCCGAGCAGCAGGCAGATCACCAGGGAGGGCAGCGGGAGGGCGAACTCGGCGACCAGGTCGGCGCCGGTGCGGCCGGTGGTCATGGTGGTGAAGAGGTCGTCGGCGACCTGCTGGATCGCGGGGCGCAGGGCGGCGGTCCGGCGGATGGTGAAGTCGCCGGTGAGCATCCGGCGCAGCCGGTGGTGCTCGGGGTCGTCCATCCGGATGAAGGACGCCTTGCCGGCGCCGATGTGGCGGGCGGCGGCGCTGAGGAAGGGGAAGCCGGGGCGGGTGGCGTCGGCGCTGAGCCGGGGGTCGGCGAGCAGGTCGCGGGCGTCCTGGTGGCGGGTGACCAGCCAGGACGGGCTGCCGTCCCAGAGGGCGACGCGGCTGACCGGCTCGTCCTGCCGGGCCTGCTGGTAGGCGGGCGGCGGTGCGAACGGGCAGGTGCCGCGCGGGGCGGGGTGGGTGGTGGGGACGGCAGTGGCCATGGTGGGTCCCTTCCCGGGGCCCGGTCGGCGCGCGGGCCCGGTCCCGGGTGCGGGGTCGGGGGTGCGGCGGGCGGGCCCGGCAATTGAGTGCCTCGGGCAACTAACTCACCGTCACGCTAACTCGCGGTCCGTGCCCAGGAGAAGGACGCCGGGCCGCCGGGCCGCATTCTGTCCGGATCCCGGCCCGCTCGGCGGGCCGTCGCACCGCCCGCCACCAGGCATGTCCATGCCGCCACCGGCCGCCGCCGCCCGCCCGCACGGTCGAGAACGGGCCACCGGTCCGGCGCCGTCCCGCCGTCAGCCCTCGGGACGCACCTCCTCCTCCGGGTGGATCCGGCGGGCCCGGCCGGGTTCGGCGGTGGTGGCGTTCCCCTGCTCGCTCTCCGGCCGGTCCTCCTCGGGCCCGTCGTCCTGCGCCGTCTCGTGCTCCCGGCCGTCGTCCCGGCCGTCGTCGGCGCTCCGCTCGGCGTCGCGCTCGAAGCGCCAGCCCTCGCTGCGCCGGTCGTGGCGGACGGTCGGCGGCCGGCCCTCCGCCCGGTAGTCGTCGCCCGCGTAGTCGGGCCCGTGGGGCACGCCGCCCGCACCGCCCTGCGGCATCTCGTCCATCTCCTCGCTCCCTTCGGTCCGGCCCCGCGCGTGCCCAGGGCCCGGCGGTCCACACCGGGACGGGGGCGGCTTTACCCGCGCTTTGCCGATCCCCTAGACTCGCCGGAGCGAAGGGGAGTAGTCCCGAAACACCACCGGTCGACACACTGGACGGCTCGCCCGTCCCGGCCCGTGGGTCGCGGCAGGCCGCTGCCGCGACGGACGAGACCTTCGGCCCCGTGCATGACCCTGCCGCACCCACCGTGCGGGAGGTCTCGTCGTGCCGGGCCGAGAGGTTCGCCCGTCGCCCGCCCGGTGCCGTTCGAGCTCGCGGCCCGGCCCCTGCAGAAAGCACTCCGATGTCCTTCGACCCCCTGGCGATGCTCACCGCCTTCGGGCTGATCTTCCTCGCCGAACTCCCCGACAAGACGATGTTCGCCTCACTGGCGATGGGCACCCGGATGCGCCCGCTGTACGTCTGGTTCGGGACCTCGGCGGCCTTCCTCGTGCACGTCGCCCTCGCGGTCGGCGCGGGCAGCCTGCTGAGCCTGCTGCCCGGCGTCGCGGTCAAGCTGGTCTCCGCCGCGCTGTTCGGCTTCGGCGCGTTCGTGCTGCTGCGCTCCGGCGGCGACGATGACGACGAGGAGGGCGGCGCGCGGACCGTCACCGGCTTCTGGCCGGTCTGGGGCACCGCCTTCATGACGGTGTTCATCGGCGAGTGGGGCGACCTGACCCAGATCACCACCGCCAACCTGGCCGCCACCAACGGCTGGCTGCCCACCGCGATCGGCTCCGCCGCCGCCCTGATGTCCGTCTCCGCGCTGGCCCTGCTGGTCGGTCGCTTCATCGCCAAGCGCGTCCCGCTGCGCACCGTGCAGCGGGTCGGCGGCCTGTGCATGGCCGTGCTGGCCACCTGGACCCTCATCGAGGCGTTCACCGGCTGACCCGGCGCCGGGCGGGGCGCGGCCGGAGCCGGGAAAACCGTTCCGGCCGCGCGCCCGCCCGGTGGGAGACTGCGCCGATGGACACCGCGCACCCGCCGCACCGCTCGTTCGCCGACGCCCGCTCGCTGGCCCCCGTCGTCCGGGAGGCCTTCGGCACCGACCGCCGGATCACCGCCGTCGACCGGCTGCGCGGCGGCACCAGGAAGGGCGTCTACCGGGTCGCCCTGGACGACGGCACCAGCGCGGTCGTCTACCTGTGGAGCGCCGACGAGGACTACTGGAGCGGCCTGCTCCCGGACGGCCACGACGAGCCGGCGCACCCGTTCTCGCACGCCTCCGGCCTCGACCCGCTGGAGGCCGCCACCCGCCGCCTGGCCGCCGTCGGCGCCCGCGCCCCGCGCCTGCTGTTCACCGACCGCACCGGCCGGCTCCACCCGGCCGAGCTGGCCGTCGCCGAGGACGTCCGGGGCGGCACCCTGGAGTCCCTGCTGGAGCGCGACCCGGCGGCCGGACGGCGCGCCCTGGCCGAACTGGCCGCGGTGCTGGGCCGGATGCACGCCCACCGCGCCCCCGCCTTCGGCCGGGTGGCGTGGCTCGACGCCGGCGGCGCCCCGACCGGCGACAGCTGCGAACGGGCCTACCGGGACCGGGCGCTGGTGAACCTCGCCACCGCCGTCGCCCACGACCCGCGCGCCGCCGCCGCCGAGTCCGAACTGGCCGGGAAGCTGCACGCCCTGTACGCCGGGGTCGAGCCGCGCGCCGGACTCGGCGTGGTGCACGGCGAGTTGGGTCCCGAGCACGTCCTGATCGGACCGGCCGGCGAACCCGTCCTGATCGACGTCGAGGGCCTGCTGTACGCCGACCCCGAGATCGAGCACTGCTGGACGCGGCTGCGCTTCGGCCCGCACTACGAGGCGCTGCGCGACCCCGCCCTCGACCCTCGCCGGCTCGCCTTCTACCGGTACGCCATGCACCTGGACCTGGTCGGCGGCCCGCTGCGGATCGCCGCCGGCGACTTCCCCGACCGGCAGTGGATGCTGGACGTCGCCGACCACCACCTGCGCCGGGCCCTGGCGTACCGGGCCTGACGCCGGGTCGGCGGCGGGTCAGGAGACGGACACCGCGCTCCAGGCCGCGCCCACCGCCGCGTACTCGGCCGAGCCCGCGCCGTACAGGTCGCGGGCGGCGTTCAGCGAGGCGGTGCGGGCGCCCTTGTAGTCGGTGGTGGAGGTCATGTAGACGGTCAGCGCCCGGTACCAGATCGCGGCGGCCTTCTGGTTGCCGATGCCGGTGACGGTCGAGCCGTTGCAGGTCGGCGAGTCGTAGGCGACGCCGTTGACGGTCTTGGCGCCGCTGCCCTCGCTGACCAGGTAGAACCAGTGGTTGCCGACGCCGGAGGAGTAGTGCACGTCGAGGCGGGCGACCTTCTTGCTCCAGCAGTCCGCCGAGCCGCCGTCCAGCGAGGGCCGGTCGAAGCGGCGCAGCCACGGCGGGGTGGACTGGTCGCTGAACAGGTAGTCGCCCTTGTCGACCGCGTTGTTCGCGTACCACTCGACCATGGTGCCGAAGATGTCGCTGGTGGACTCGTTCAGGCCGCCGGACTCGCCGCTGTAGCGGAGGTTGGCGGTGGCGCTGGTGACGCCGTGGGTCATCTCGTGGCCCATGGTGTCGAGGTCGACCTGCTCGGGGTCGGTGCTGCCGTTGCCGTCGCCGGTCATCATGCAGAAGCAGGCGTCCGACCACTGGGCGTTGTCCCAGTCGGTGCCGACGTGGACGAAGACGGTGGCGCCCTTGCCGTCGTTCTTGATGCCGCTGCGGCCGAAGGTGTTCTTGTAGTAGTCGTACGTCCAGGCGGTGTTGGCGTGCGCGTCGACGGCGGCGGTGGCCCGGTCGGTGGAGAACTTCCGGCCGTCGCCCCACACGTCGTCGGCGTCGGTGTAGAGCGTGCCCGAGCCGGCCTTGACGCTGTTGGCGGAGAGGTTGTGCGCGTCCCTGGTGGTGTGGCCGCGGACGGGGTCGATCAGCGCGTAACCGCCGTCCGCCTGCTGGGTGGTGGCGAGGGCGACGTCGCCGGTGTACTCGGAGTGGCCGGTGCCGGTGGCGGAGTGCTCGGCGTCGTAGCTGTCGATGGCCGCGCCGGTGGTGGCGTCGGTGACCACCACCCGGCCGGCGGGCTGGCCCTGCTTGCCGGTGCCGCTGACGGTGGTGCGCCAGGCGAGGCGGGCGGTGCCGTCGGCGGCCCAGACCACCAGTTCGGGGGTCGAGACGGCCCCGGATATGCCCGGGGCCTGCCGCAGCGCCTCGGCGGCGCCGCGCTGGGCCGGGACGGCCGGGCGGGTGGTGGGCACCGCCGGGTCGTGGCCCGCGGCGCGGGAGGAGTCGGCGAGCCGGCCGCGCGCGTCCTGGTGCACCACCAGGTCGCCGCCGACCACCGGCAGCCCCTGGTAGTCGCGGTCGAAGCGGACGTGCTGGGTGCCGTCCGGGTCGAGGACGACGTCCTTGAGGACGAGCTGCTGGCCGGGGCCGTAGCCGAACAGGTCGGCGTGCCGGGCGACGTTGGCCCTGGCCCGGGCGACGGCCGCGTCCCGGCCGGTCGCGGCGGCAGCGCTGCCGGTGGTGACGGCGCTGAGCAGGAGGGCGGCGGTGGCGGCGAGGGCGGCCGCGCCGAGGGCGCGGCGGTGCGCGGAGGAGGGGCTCACGCGGGACTCCAGTCGGGGTAGCTGAGGGGTAGCCGACCGAGATCCTGACCGTGAACAGACAAACAATTCTATTTAACAGAACGGAACGTGACCCTTTCGTTGCGTTCCGTCCCCGCCGCTACCCGGCCCGCCCCGTCCGGTAGCCGCGCGCCCACAGGGTGGCCACCAGCAGCACCGGCACCACCGCCCCGGCGGCCATCGACACCGGCAGCACGGCCAGCAGCAGCGGCAGCAGCACCGCCGGGACGGTGTGCGCCAGGAAGCCGCGCAGCTGCCCGCGGTCGGCCAGCGTCGGCGGCACCGCCACCAGCACCACCGCGAAGTAGCAGGCCAGCGAGGCGCACAGCAGCCGCCGGGTGTCGTCCGGGAGGGTGCCGTGGGCGTGCTCGACCGCCCGGCCCAGCCCCGCCGCCAGCGCCGCGAGCGCGGCCGAGCCCGCCGCGTGGCAGAGCATCACCCAGCGCGGCCGCCCGCCCGCGACCAGCTGCGGGAACGCGGCCGCGCCGCGCCGCACGCTCAGCACCGACAGCGAGGCCAGCAGCGTCATCGCGGCCAGACCGGTCCAGGCCAGCCGGACGTCCCAGTGCTCCTGGTCGGAGGCGGCCCGGATCACCTGCACCACGCCCTCGCCCAGCACGATCACCATGAACAGGCCCAGCCGCTCCCCCAGGTGCGCGGCGTCCACCCCCGCCTCGCGCAGCTCCGGCAGCGGCCGGTCCGCGCCCGGCCCGCCCCGGTGCCGCTCGCGGCGCGCCGCCCAGCGCGAGGCCACCCGTTCCCGGTCCTCCCGCGCCGCGAGCAGCAGCAGCGCGTCCACCAGCAGGCCCGCGCCCCACAGCCAGTACCGCCAGGACTCCGGCGCGACGGTCGACACCAGCCACGGCAGCGCCCCCGCCCCGTACTGGGCGACCGGCCAGTCCGGCACCACCAGCAGGCTCCGCCCCTGCCGCCACAGCCGCCCCGCGTACCAGCGCAGCAGCACGTACGTCAGCGCGAAGGCGTTCGCCCGGGCCTGCTCGTGCACGCCCTCGACGGCCGCCGCCATCACCGCCATCCCGGCCATCGCCACGAACAGCGCGGCCGAGCTGGTCCGCTCCGCGACCACGTCCCCGTACACGGTGAAGCACGCCCAGCTCAGCCAGAACGCCCCGAACAGCAGCCCGTACAGCCCCGCCGCGCGCCAGTCCGGCCCCGAGTGCAGCAGGTGCGCCAACTGCCCGACCCCCGCCACCGCGATCAGGTCGAAGAACAGCTCGTTCCAGCCCGCGTGCCGCTCGGCCGCGGGGCCCGTCCCGTCCGGTGCGTCGTCCACCACCCCATGATCGACACCCCCGCCCCCAGCGCCGCCGCGGCGCGCCGCGCCCGCCTCAGCGCAGGATCCCCGCCCGCCGGGCGGCCGCCACCCACTGCGGGAACTCGGAGAGCAGGCGGTCGTAGAGCTCCGGGTCCGGGAGGGTGCTGATGTCGTCGACCGCGAAGAAGCCGACGTTGTCGACCCGGCGGCCGGGGAGGGTGTCGAAGCGTTCGAGGACGCCGTAGTCGCCGCGGCCGAGGCCGACGAACTGCCAGAACAGCGGTTCCTCGACGGCGGCCCGCAGCTCGCGCTCGATCTCGCTGTTGCGGTGGACGCCGCCGTCGGAGAAGAACAGCACCAGGGTCGGTTCGGGCGTCGGGTTCTCCCGCACGTGGGCCCGGACCTGGGCGATCACCTTCGGTTCGTCGTTCTGGATGCCGATCGCCCGCATGTCCACCCGGCCGTCCGGCAGCGGCGGGCGGACCTTGCGGCGGCCGAACAGCGACGCCTCGCCGACCCGGACGTGCAGGCGCAGCCACTCGGGGAGGTCGGCCAGCCGCAGGTCGGGCAGCCGGGCGGGCCAGGTGGCGAAGGTCCACGCCTGCATGGTGCGGTCCTCGTCGAGCTGGGCGGCGACGGCGGCCATCCGTTCGACCACGTCGGCGACCACGCCCCGGCGGTAGAGGGCGGTCATCGAGCCGGACGCGTCCAGCACCAGGACCACCCGGGCGGTGAGCCGCTGGGCGCCGTGCTTGCGCAGGCTGACGGCGACCTGCTGCTTGCGCAGGCTGAGCCGCTTGCGCATCTCGACGGGCAGCGCCCGCTCCTGCTCGTGCTCCACCGCCTCGACGGGCTCCGGCGCTAGTACGGGCGGCGCGGGCGGTACGGGCGGCACCGGCACGGGCGGCTCGGGCGGTACGGGCGGCACCGGCACGGGCGGCTCGGGCGGTACGGGCGGCACCGGCACGGGCGGCTCGGGCTCCCGGAGGGTGAATCCGTGCGCGACGGCGAGGCCGGCCAGCCCGTCCGTCCAGCCCTGGCCGACGGCGCGGAACTTCCAGCGGCCCTGGCGCAGGTAGAGCTCGCCGCAGACCAGCGCGCTCTCCGCCCCCGCAGCGGGGTCGAAGCGGGCCAGCGCGGCCCCGGTCCGGGCGTCGTCGAGCCGCAGCGACAGGCCGGGGACGGCGCCGAGGCCGCGCCCTTCGGTGACGGCCAGCAGCAGCACCCGCTGGACGCCGGGCGGCAGCGCGGCCAGGTCGACGTCGATCCCGTCCGGCCCGAGCGCCACGCCGGGGGCCCGTTCCGCGCCGCGGAGCAGTCGCGGGCCGCCCTCCGCGCCGAGCAGCAGCACGGCGACGTCCGGCCCGGGCGCGCCCGGCGCGGCGGACCGGCCGAGGCGGGCCCGGACGGCGGGGGCGTCGATCGGCAGGTTCGCGCCCTTGGCGAGTGGAGTGGCTGTCACGCCCCCAGTCTGCCCGCCCCGGGCCGTTCGCAGGCCGGTCGGGTCCGGGCCCCGGCGTTACGGTGGGACGGTGGGACGGACGGACGGGAGCGAGGTGGTCCGGTGGGCGCGGTGACCGACTGGCTGGGCGGGCTGTCCGGGCCCGTGGTGTACGCGGTGGTGGCGGGGCTGGTGTTCGCCGAGGACGCGCTGTTCTTCGGGTTCGTGCTGCCGGGCGAGACGGCGGCGGTGCTCGGCGGCGTGCTGGCCCACCAGGGGAGCGTCTCGCTGGGCTGGATGCTGGTGGCGGTGGTGGGCGCGGCGGTGCTGGGCGACACGGTCGGCTACGAGGTGGGGCTGCGGCTGGGCCCGCGGGTGCTGGAGACCAGGTCGATGCGCCGGCACGCGGAACGGATCGGCCGGGCGCAGGAGTTGATGCGCCGCCGGGGCCCGGTGGCCGTCCTGCTGGGCCGGTTCGTGGCCTTCTTCCGGGCCCTGATGCCCGCCCTGGCGGGCGTGTCGAGGATGCCCTACCGCCGGTTCCTGCTGTTCAACGCGCTCGGCGGCCTGCTGTGGGGCGTGGGCTGCGTGCTGCTCGGCTACTTCGCGGGCGCGGCCTACTCGAAGGTCGAGGGCACCGTCGGCAAGTCGGTGGCCGTGGCGGTGGCCTGCCTGGTGCTGGTGGCCCTGCTGGTGCACCACGTCCGCGGCCGCCGCAAGGAGCGCCGCGAGGAGCGGGAGCACGCGCGGGAGCACGGGGACGAGCGGGAGCACGAACGGCAGCAGGGGGACGAGCGGGAGCACGAACGGCAGCGGGGGGACGACTGACCCACCGGACGGGACCGTTCGGCCCTCGGCCCGCCCGCCGGCCCGGAGCAGAGTGGGGGCATCGGGACGTCGGGAAGAGGAGATCTGATGAACAGTCTGCAGACCCGTCCCAGGGCCGAGGTGCTGGTGGAGACCCGGGGCGCGGTGTCGGCGGGTGCGCCGCAGTACGCCCGGGAGAAGGTCGGGGCCGTGCTGGAGCGGCTGGCGGAGCCGGTGCTCGCGGTGCGGGTGCGGCTGGTGCAGGAGGCCAACCGGGCGGTGGCGCGGCCGTCGCTGGCACAGGTGGTGGTCGACCTGAACGGCCGGCCGGTGCGGGCGCACGTCGCGGCGGCGACCGCGCGCGAGGCCGTCGACCTGTTGCAGGACCGGCTGGTCTCCCGGCTGGCCCGGCTGCGCCGGCACCCGCAGCACCTGCGCGAGCCGCTGGGCCGCCCGGTCGGCGGCGGCGCCGAGCACCGGCCGGAGCGGCGGGTGCGCCCGCCGGAGGAGCGCCGGGTGGTGCGGCACAAGAGCTACGGGCTGGCGCGCTGCACGCCGCTCGCGGCGGTGCACGAACTGGAGGCGATGGACTACGACTTCCACCTGTTCACGGACGCGGCCAGCGGCCGGGAGAGCGTGGTGTACCGGGGCACGGCGGGCGGCTACCGGCTGGCCTCGGCCGGCGCGCCGCCGCTCCCGGTGCCGGGGCTGGTGGCCAGTCGGCTGGGCGTGCCGGGGCTGGTGGCCAGTCGGCTGGGCGTGCCGGTGCTGTCGCCGGAGCTGGCCCGGGAGCGGCTGGACCTGACCGGCCTGCCGTTCGTCTTCTTCACCGATGCCGCGACCGGGCGCGGCAACGTCCTGTACCACCGCTACGACGGGCACTACGGGCTGATCACGCCCGCGACCGCCGGGTAGCGGGCCCGCCTCCCGGCGGCCGTGGGGGTCCGGCCGGGAGCGGGGACGGAGGGGCCGGGGGCGGTGTGGGGCCGTCCCCGGCCCTCCTCCGCTACGGGGTGACGGCGAGTTCGGCGACGACGGCGCGGTGGTCGCTGCGCGGCAGGGCGTGCTCGGAGACGTCGACGGCGGTCAGCGCGGAGCCGTGCAGGACGTGGTCGATCTGGATCAGCGGCGGGACGCCGTGGTAGTCCGGGTGGTTCTCCGGCCAGGTCGGGAAGAGGCCCGCGCCGAGTTCCTCGTGGGTGTCGGTCAGCCCGGTGCCGAGCAGGTCGCGCATCGGCTTGTGGTCGAGGGTGGCGTTGAAGTCACCCAGCAGGACGGCGTCGCGGGTGCGCCCGGGTGCGGCGGCGGTCAGCGCGTGCAGTCCTTCGGCCCAGCGGCGGACGTCGCCCAGCGGGTAGTAGGTGTGCACGGCGACCAGGTGCACCGGGTGGCCGCCGAGTTCGACGGTCAGGTTGGCGTACGGCCAGGCCGGGTCGGCGGCGGAGCTGACGGGCAGCCGGGTGTAGAGCGCGCTGTCGCTGCCGGCCGGGCGTTCGCGGTGCGGGAGCAGCGCGCGGATGCCGGCCGCGTCCAGTGCCGCGGCGGCGGAGTCGCTCTGCTCCTCGACGGCGAGCACGTCGATCCGCTGTTCGCGCACCAGGTCGACCAGGGCCCGGGGCGAGACCTGGCCCATGAAGTTGTTGCTGGTGGCCACCCGCAGCCGGGGCGCGCCGGCCGGGACGTCCGCGCCGTCCGGCAGGAACCGGGGCACCAGCCACCACAGCTGCAGCAGCACCAGCGCGGCCGCGACCCCGGTCAGCCACTTCGCGCGCAGCAGCGCGACCACGGGCAGCAGCAGGGCGGTGAGCAGCGCCGCGTACGGCAGGAAGGACATCGGCAGGGCCCAGCGCGTGCCGTCGTCCCACCCGAACAGCCGCACCGCGGTGAGCACGGCCGGGCCCGCCAGCAGCACCCCGCAGCCGACCGGCCCGGCGGTGCGCCACCACCGCCGCCCGTCCGGGGCCGACCCGCCCTCCACCGTCTCCTCCGGCGTACCGTCCGCCACGGCGCTCCTCCCCGACCGTCAGAACGTCAGAACCCCGACCGGCGGCCATGATCACCCGGCCGCCGTCGTGAAGGACGGACGCCCGGACCGGCGGGGCGGTTCCGTCAGTGCGCGGTCTCGCGGATGTTCGGGACGGCCCGGACCAGGGTGACGACGCCGCCGACCACCAGGGCGACGGCGAGCGCCTCGGGGATCAGCAGCCAGCCGGTGCGGACCGTCTCGTCGAAGAGCACCACGCCGAGCAGCAGGCTGACGGCGGCGTCGCCGATGGTCAGCGCGGGCTGGGAGGCGACCAGCGGGCCGGCCTGGAGGGCGTTCTCCAGCAGCAGGACGGCGGCGATGCCGGTGAGCGCGAAGCCGTACGTCTGCCAGGCGGTGAGGAACCCGGACGGGCCGTGGTCGGAGAACGTGCCGGTGGCGGACTTCAGCAGGGCGGCGGTGAGCGCGTTGCCGACCGCGGCGGCGGTGCCGAGCGCCCCGGCCCGGAACACCGGTCCGCGGCGGCGGCCGCGGGCGGCGGCGACGCACAGCGCCATCACGCCGAGGCAGCCGATCAGGACGGGCGTCCAGCGGCTCATCGGCGCCTGGTCCTCGGCGCCGGACGGGGCGGCGCAGCCGAGGAACAGGGCCAGGCCGCCGACCACCGCCGCGACGCCGGCCCAGCCGGCGGCGGGCATCCGGCGGTGCAGCAGCGGCGCGGCGAACAGCAGGGCGAACGGCAGTTCCAGCACGAACACCGGCTGCACCAGGGCGAGCGGCCCGAACGCGAGCGCGAGCGCCTGGAACAGCGCGGCCCCGGCCACCCCGGCGATGCCCGCGACCCAGGCCGGGTCGCGGGCCAGCACCAGGAGGAACCGCAGTCCCCCGCCCCGGTCGACCCGGGCCGCCGCCTTCCGCTGGAAGGCGGTCCCGGCCGCGTTGGAGGCGGCCCCGAACACGGCGAACACCACAGCGAGCACGTCCACCCGCCATCGGTTCCCCCGCCCCCGGCCGCGAACCCCCGCCTCCCCCGAACGGCCGAGTCCTCGCTCGGCCCGGGGCCCGGGCCGGGAACGCGTCCGGCCCGCCGCGGGTCGGGGGCTGCGGCGGGCCGGACGGGAGTGGAGCGGTTACTGCTGGCCGCTCCAGGAGGAGCGCGGCTGGGCCTTCACGCCGCGCAGGGTGGCCGGGTCGATGTCGACGTCCCCGTAGAAGACGCCGAGGTTGTAGCCGTCGCCCTGGGTGTTGACGGTGACGCTGATGTCGGTGTCGCCGTTGCGCAGGTACGGGGAGATGTCCCAGCGGTTGGCGTCGTAGCCGAAGGTGTTGGGGTAGGCGGGGTTGCGGTTGAAGCGCTGGGCCGGGTCGGCGTTGTCGAGGTTGGAGGTGAAGGCGTCGTCGGCGGGGTGCAGGGCGTCGCTGAAGCGGGTGAGCGGGCCGTTGGTGGACTTCATGTCCATGGTGTCGCCGGTCCACTTGTGGTCGCCGTCGTAGACGACCCAGCCGAGGTGGCCGGTGACGGGGCCGGTGGCGGGGGTCTTGATGCCGCTCAGCATGCCGGTGAGGGCGGGGCTGTTGGGGAGCTCGGGCTGGAAGCCGTCCCAGACGTGCAGGTGGCGCAGCGGTTCGCAGTCGCGCTCGTAGGCGACGACGACGGTCCAGCCGCCCCAGCTGTGCGGCTTGACGACGGAGTCCATGTCGGCGGCCTCGTAGGTGCCGGAGCCGTGGTTGCGGACCTGCTCGGTGATGTCGGCGGAGGCCTGGTAGCTGCTCTCCTCGTCGGTGGTGATGTAGCCGATGGAGGGCTGCTGGTTGGCGATGTTGGTGTACTGGGCGTCGCCGGCGAACTTGAAGTAGATCTCGTCGATCTGGCTCTCGGGCAGCACGGTGTCGCCGATGCCGCGGGTGCCGCCCCAGTAGAGGCGGGCGAACTTGACGGTGGCGCCCTCGGGGATCTGCAGGTCGGCGGAGCTGGAGGAGTAGATCGGGTCGCCGAGCGGGCCGATGTGGCCGGGGCCGTCGATGTTGATGTACTTCATCTGGAAGTTGTTGTTGATCGGGCGGGGCCCGTCGCCGTTGCGGGCCTGCGCGCAGGGGGCCTGCGCCGGGTCGACCGGGGGCTGGGTCTCGTCGCAGGTCATCAGGGTGTTGCCGATGTGGGTGATGCCGCCGTGGAAGTCGCCCTCGAAGCGGGTGGTGAAGGGCAGCCGGTTCTCGGTGATGGTGGTCGCGGCGGTGACCCGGTTGTGCGGGGCGGTGGGGTGGCTGTCGGTGGAGTGGGCGGCGGGGACGGCCAGTGCGCTCGCGGCGGCGACGAAGGCGGCGGTGGCGGTCAGGGTACGCCGAGTGGGGCGGGGACGGGACAAGGGGGGAGCTCCTCTGACGGATGGTCAAACGCCCTGTTGGGGCGGCATTACCACCTGACCATCCGTCAGGTATTGGATCGGGGTATTGGGCCGAACGACGGCATTCCTGAGTATTTCCTGAGAATTGCGCCGTTCGGCCCGGCCCTTCGCCGGATGCGTCCGGCGTCCCGGTGGTGGCGACTGCGGCTGCGGCTGCGGCTGCGGCCGGGGTGGTACGGCCCGCCGCGCGCTCGGGCCGGAGTGCGCGGCGGGCCGTGTCCGGGGGGACGGTCAGCGGGCCGTCAGGGGGTGGTCACGGGGTAGGAGACGACGTTGCTGGGGCCGCCGAAGGAGGGGTCGACGGCGCGGCCGGTGCCGTTGATCACCGAGTCGATGCCGCCGGAGCCGTTCAGGAAGACGGTCAGCAGGTCGTGGAACTTGACGCCGGGGGTGACGGGCGCCTGGAAGGCCGTCGAGTTGCGGATGTCGACGCCCTGGTTGAAGTAGGAGTAGCTGCCCATGCCCCAGCACTCGAAGGTCTTCACCTTCGGGCCGACCGCGAACGCCGGGTAGCCCTTCTGCTGCTTGCTCGCCATCCACGCGGCCTGGTTCGGCACGTCGTAGGGGTTCTCGTTCTGGAAGAACACCACCTGGCCGTGCTCGCCGTTCCACTCGACCTCGGTCTTCTGGAAGTGCTCGACGGCCAGGCCGGTGGCGGTGACCCGGTCGCCGTTGACGACCAGTCCGGTGTCGCTGCGGGCGCTGGTCCAGCTGCCGCCACCGGTGCCGTGGTCGGCGCGCCAGATCCAGGCGTCGTCGATCAGGGTGTCGTCGCTGTTGACCTCCAGCGCAGTGTCGGCCGCGCCGTTCAGCGCGCCGCCGACCCGGAAGAACACGTCGGACAGCGCGATCGGGTCGTTGCGGTGCGCGTCGTGGGCGCCCCGGTTGCCGACCTGCATCAGCACCTGCGACTTCTTCTCGCCGGCGTCGACGATCAGGCCGGAGACGTTGACGCCGTCCACGTCGTCGACCTTGATCGCGGCGTTGCCCTTGGTCGGGACGAGGGTGGCGAAGCCGAGGCCGATCACCTGGGTGCCGGGGCGGGTGACCTTGATCGCCTCGGGCAGCTCGTACACGCCCGGGGTGAGCAGCAGGTTGCGGCCGGCCTTGAGGGCGGCGTTGATCTGCTTGACGTCGGCGCCGGGGCGGACCACGTAGAAGTCGTCCAGCGAGACCGAGCGGCCCGGGGTGGCGCCGTCCTCCCAGCTGGTGCCGCGCGAGTCGCGCTGGGTGGCGGGGACGAAGACCCGGTACCGGCCCTGGTCGTCCAGGTACAGGTAGGGGGCTTCGCGGGTGACCGGGCAGGTGTCCAGGGTGGTGTACGGGGAGGCCGCCGGGTCGGTGGAGAAGGACTGGGCGGGGGCGCCCTCGGTGCCGCAGAACACCTGGTTCCAGACGCCGTTGGTCCAGCCGTCCAGGTTGCTGTTGCGGGTGAAGAACTGCTGCTGGGAGCCGTTGACCACGGTGGCGGCGGTGAACTTGGAGTCGGCGATGAAGCCGCCGCTGGCCCAGGAGGGCGAGCCGGTGCAGTAGTCCATCAGCGTCACGTTGCCGTTCATCTGGACCCGGCGCAGCGGTGCGGCCTGGGAGACCGCCCAGAAGTCGGTGTTGCCGTAACAGCCGCTCTGGCCCGCGACGTTGACCGTCAGGTTGCTCAGCGAGCGCCAGAAGTTGGTGGTGGCGTAGCACTGCGACTGGTCGCCGCCGACGCACTGGTTGTACACGTTGACGGAGCCGTTGATCACCACGTCGCCGGGGTTCTTGCCGAGGCCCGCGACGCTCTCGTAGAAGCCGACCGGGAAGACCAGCGGGTCGGCCGCGGTGCCGTAGCTGCCGGGCTCGAACAGGATCGCGTAGCGCTGCGGGCCGAACTCGTTGCCGGCCTGGGCCTGGGCGAGGGCGTTCAGGCGGTCCTGGATCTCGGCCTTGGGCATGCCCGGGTCGAGGACGATCACGTTCGCGCCGAGGCTGCCGCCGCCGGGCGGCACGGGGGCCGCGGCGGCCTGGGTGGTGGGGGCGACGAGGGCCGCGACCAGGGCGGTGGCGGCGGCCGCCGCGAGGCCGTAGCGGCGGGACCGGGGAGCTCGGTTCATGGGGGTGCACACCCGTCTAGTGGGATCCGGGGACGGCGGCCGGGGGGCGTCGCGCTTGACCGCACGTCAGTCGCGGATCCCGGCCGCTTACTTCACGCCGAGATTTAACGTATGAGAAAAGTGGGCGTCAAGACCCGTGACAGCTTCGGTGCCGGACGGAACGCACCGGGGCCGGACCCCCGGCGGGGTCCGGCCCCGGTGAACCCGCTTGTCAGCACCGGTCGACGCGCGTCAGTGCGCGGCGTCCCGCTCCCCCGCCAGCAGGGCGGCCGCCACCTCGCGCATCTCGACCTTGCGGACCTTGCCGGTGACGGTCATCGGGAACTCCTCGACCACGTGCACGTAGCGCGGGATCTTGAAGTGGGCGAGCCGGCCGGTGCAGAATGCGCGCACCGCCTCCGCCGTGAGCGGCCGCGCGCCCTCGCGCATCCGCA
Organism: Kitasatospora sp. NPDC004272; assembly: GCF_053603035.1. Taxonomy (NCBI): domain Bacteria; kingdom Bacillati; phylum Actinomycetota; class Actinomycetes; order Kitasatosporales; family Streptomycetaceae; genus Kitasatospora; species Kitasatospora sp. NPDC004272. Next base: position 25,073 of record NZ_JBSGET010000069.1, read on the forward strand.
CCCAGGCCATCAGCTCCTCGCCGTACTTGGCGTCGGGCACCCCGATCACCTGGACGTCGAGCACGTCCGGGTGGGCGTACAGGAACTCCTCGATCTCGCGCGGGTACACGTTCTCGCCGCCGCGGATCACCATGTCCTTGATCCGGCCGGTGATCGACAGGTAGCCGTCCGGGTCCATCACCGCCAGGTCGCCGGTGTGCATCCAGCCCTCCGGGTCGACCGCCTCGGCGGTCCGCTCCGGCTCGCCCCAGTAGCCGAGCATCACCGAGTAGCCGCGGGTGCACAGTTCGCCGGGCTCGCCGCGCGGCACGGTGCGGCCGGTCTCCGGGTCGACCACCTTGACCTCCAGGTGCGGGCCGACCCGGCCGACGGTGGAGACCCGGCGCTCCACCGAGTCGTCCACCCGGGTCTGGGTGGAGACCGGGGAGGTCTCCGTCATCCCGTAGCAGATCGACACCTCCGCCATGCCCATCCGCTCCATCACGCCCTTCATCACCTCGGTCGGGCACGGCGCGCCCGCCATGATGCCGGTGCGCAGGCCGGACAGGTCGTACCCGTCGAACCCCGGGTCGGCCAGCTCGGCGATGAACATGGTGGGCACCCCGTACAGCGAGGTGCAGCGCTCGGCGGCCACCGCCGCCAGGGTGGCGGCGGCGTCGAAGGCCGGGGCCGGGATCACCGTGCAGGCGCCGTGCGAGGTGGCCGCGAGGTTGCCCATCACCATGCCGAAGCAGTGGTAGAACGGCACCGGCAGGCAGATCCGGTCCCGCTCGGTGTAGCCGCACAGCTCGCCGACGAAGTAGCCGTTGTTCAGGATGTTGCGGTGCGAGAGCGTGGCACCCTTGGGGAAGCCGGTGGTGCCCGAGGTGTACTGGATGTTGATCGGGTCGTCGGCACTCAACTCCTCGGCGATGGAGGCGAGTTCCGCCCGGTCCCCGGCCCGGCCGGCGGCCAGCAGCGCGGGCCAGTCCGGGCCGTCCAGCAGCACCACGTCCGCCAGACCGGGGCAGCGCGGGCGCACCTCGGCGATCATCGCCGCGTAGTCGGAGGACTTGAACCGCTCGGCGGCCACCAGCAGCCGCACCCCCGCCTGGCCGAGCACGTACTCCAACTCGTGCGCCCGGTACGCCGGGTTGATCGTCACCAGGATCGCGCCGAGCCGGGCGGTGGCGTACTGGGTGAGCGTCCACTCGGCCCGGTTCGGCGCCCAGATGCCGACCCGGTCGCCCTTGCCGACGCCCCGGGCGCGCAGGCCGAGCGCCACCGCGTCCACGTCGGCGGCGAACTCGGCGTACGTCCAGCGCCGACCGGTGGCGCACTCCACCAGCGCCTCCCGCTCCGGGAAGGCGCGCACCGCCCGGTCGAGGTTGGCGCCGACGGTGTCGTCGAGCAGCGGCGTGCCGGTCGGGCCGGTGCAGTGGCTGAGCGGTTCACGGGACAAGGGGGCCTCCTGGGAGCGGGTGGTACTACCGGCGGGTACCCATGCTGCGCAGCCGCCGCCCGCTTGACCAGCCCCTTTCCGGGATTCGGTCCGGCGCTCAGTCCGACAGGGTGCGGTCGCTGATCACGTCCAGGTTGCGGAAGGTCGGCGGGCCGTCGCAGAGCGCGGCGGCCCGGGCCGCGAACTCGGCGGTCTCGGGGCGCTGCGAGTTCTCCATCGCCACCTCGTACGAGGGGAACTCCACGATGTTCAGGTAGGTGTCGGTGCCGTCCCGGTCCCTGGTCTGCAGGGCGCGCACGGCGAGGCGGTGGCCCTCGTTCTTGGCGACCCATTCGTCCAGCAGCTCGTCGAACTCGTCGATCCGCCCGGTCCGGTACTCGATGATCTGGATGAACCTCACCGGTGGCCTCCTCGGCTCACGCGGGCGGGCGCCCGCCCGCTGGGGTCCAGCGTCCTCGCGGGGCGGACGGGGCGCAATGCGGGGCGGCGCGGGGGCCGGGTGCGGGCGGGCGCGGGGGCCGGGCGCGGCCCGGCCGTGGCGGGTGCGGCGCGGGTGACGGGGGGTCAGGACGGCGGTGGGGGCGGGTGGTCGCGGGGCACCCCCGGAAGGAAGATTAGGCTAACCTAACCTCAGTGGGTCGGGGTCCTCCGGCCCGCCGCGTCCGCACACCCCGGAGCACCCCCATGCCCTTCACCACCCGCATACCCGCGCCCGCCCTCCCCGCCGCCACCGCCGGGGACGACTTCGGGGGCCGGATCGCCCTGGTCACCGGGGCGGCCCAGGGCATCGGCGCGGCCGTGGCCGCCCTGCTGGCCGCCCGCGGCGCCCGGGTGGTCGGCTGCGACCTGCGCGGCGACCCGGACGGCGGGGCGGACGGCGTCCGGGAGCTGGACGTCACCGACGGCGCGGCCGTCGAGGCCCTGGTCGAGCGCGTCGAACGCGAACTCGGGCCGGTGGACGTGCTGGTGAACGTCGCCGGAGTACTGCGGGTGGCGCCCGCGCTGGAACTGACGGACGCCGACTGGCGGCACTCCTTCGAGGTCAACACCACCGGCGTGTTCCACACCTGCCGCGCGGTCGGACGCCGGATGGCCGCGCGCGGCCGGGGCTCCGTCGTCACCGTCGGCTCCAACGCCGCCGGGGTCCCGCGCACCGGCATGGCCGCGTACGCCGCGTCCAAGGCCGCCACCGCCATGTACGTGCGCTGCCTGGGCCTGGAACTCGCCGCCGCCGGGGTGCGCTGCAACCTGGTCTCGCCCGGCTCCACCGACACCGCGATGCAGCGCTCGCTGTGGACCGACCCCGACGCCGAACGCCGCGTCCTGGAGGGCGACCCGGCCAGCTACCGGGTCGGCATCCCGCTCGGCCGGATCGCCGACCCCGCCGACATCGCCGAGGCGGTCGCCTTCCTGGCCGGCGACCGGGCCCGACACATCACCATGCACGACCTGTACGTCGACGGCGGCGCGACCCTGCGGGCCTGACGCCCGCCGCCTCCTCCTGCCGCGACCCCCGTGCCCGGGGCGGCGACCGCTTCCGCCCCGGGCCGCTCCGCCACGCCCTCCCCCGTCCCGTCCCCGTCCCTGCCTCGCCCCTGCCCCTCTCCCGCCCCTCTCCCGCCTCGCCGTGCCGACGCGCGTCCGCGCATCGGCGGAACGGAGCAGCATGACCACCGCTTCCGCGCTTCGAACGCCCGCGACCCCGACCGACACCACCGCGGCCACCGCGGCCACCGCCGGCGCGACCGACACCGCCGCCGGGTTGCTGGCGGCGTACCGGCCGGGCCCCGCTCGGGCGCTGCTCGCCACGCCGACCCGCACCCTGCTCGCCGAGGGCGTGCACCGGACGGTCGAGGACCCGGCGGCGGTCGGGTCGCTGCTCGGCGCGGGGACCGACGGAGCCGGCGGGGGCGGCGGGGAGCGGCTGGTGGTCGGGGCGATCCCGTTCGATCCGGGCGCGCCCGCCCGGCTGTTCGTCCCCGAGCGGGTCCGCCGGGCCGGGCCGGTGGCGGCCTCGGACGGGGACCCGGCACCCGGCGCCCGGGCGGGGGACGGGGGCTGGCGCAGCCGGCCGGTGCCGGAACCGGACGGCTACCGGGCGGCGGTCGCGGAGGCGGTGCGCCGGCTGGCCGGTGACTCGCCGCTGGAGAAGGTGGTGCTGGCCCGCACCCTGGAGCTGACCGCGCCCGGCGGGAGCGACCTGGCGGCGATGGCGGCCCGGCTGGTGCGGCGCGACCCGCACGGCTACACCTTCGCGGTGCCCGCGGGCGGCACGGCGACGCTGATCGGGGCCAGCCCGGAGCTGCTGGTGTCGCGGCGCGGCACCCGGGTGGTGTCCAACCCGCTGGCGGGCTCGGCCGCCCGCAGCGCCGATCCGGTGGAGGACCGGCGGCGGGCCGAGGCGCTGCTGGAGTCCGCGAAGGACCTCGCCGAGCACGCCTTCGTGGTCGACGCGGTCCGGGCCGCACTGTCCCCGTTCTGCGCCGAACTGGCCGTCCCCGCACGGCCGGTGCTGCTGCGCACCGCCGCGATGTGGCACCTGTCGTCCACCGTCACCGGCGTGCTGCGCGACCCGGCCACCAGTGCGTTGGAGCTGGCCCTCGCCCTGCACCCGACCCCGGCGGTCTGCGGCACCCCGACCGCGCAGGCCCGGGCGGCGATCGGCGAGCTGGAGCCCTTCGACCGGGGCCTGTACACCGGGGTGGTCGGCTGGGGCGACGCCTCCGGCGACGGCGAGTGGGTGGTGACCCTGCGCTGCGCCGAGGCGGACGGGGACCTGCTGCGCCTGTTCGCGGGCGCGGGCGTGGTCGCCGCCTCCGACCCGGAGCTGGAACTCGCCGAGACCGCGGCCAAGTTCCGCACCTTCCTGCACGCGGTGGGCCTGGCGGACGCCCGGTGAGCCCGCACCCGGCGGACCCGGCCCCGGAGGCCGCCGTCACCCGGCACTGGAGCGGGCGCCTGCTGGACACCGGGCTGCGCCAGCACGGCACCGGCACCGGCACCGGCACCGACACCGAACCGCCGCACCCCGCCGACTCCCCTTCCGCCCAGCCGAGTTGCCCTCCGGAGGACGCCCGATGAACCTGTACCCGCCCGAGGCCGCCGCCCGCCACCGCGCCGCCGGGTACTGGACCGGCGAGCTGCTGGACGCGATGATCCGGCGGCACGCGGCCGCCGCGCCGGACCGGATCGCGGTCACCGACCGGGCCCGGCAGTGGAGTTACGCCGAACTGGACGCCCGGGCCGACCGGTTGGCGGCCGGGATGGCGGCGCGCGGGCTGCGCCGGGGCGACCGGGTGGTGCTGCAACTGCCCAACGTGGCCGAGTTCTTCGAGGTGTTCTTCGGCGCGCTGCGGGCCGGGGTGGTGCCGGTGATGGCGCTGCCCGCGCACCGGCGGGCCGAGATCTCGTACTTCTGCGAGTTCGCCGGGGCGAGGGCGCTGTTCGTCCCGGGCCGCCACGAGGGCTTCGACCACCGCGAGTTGGCGGCCGAGGTGCGGGCGGCGGTGCCGCAGCCGCCGGAGGTGTTCGTGGTCGGGGAGCCGGGGCCGTTCGCTTCGCTGGCCGAACTGCGCGCCCCCGAAGGGGCGTTGGTCCCGGAGCCGGCCGACTCCGGTGACCTGGCGTTCCTCCAGCTGTCCGGCGGCTCGACCGGCCTGCCGAAGCTGATCCCGCGCTGCCACGACGACTACCTGTACAGCGTCCGGGCGTCCGCCGAGATCTGCGAACTCACCCGGGACTCGGTGTACCTGTGCGCGCTCCCGGCCGCGCACAACTTCCCGCTGTCCTCCCCGGGCACGCTCGGCACGTTCTTCGCGGGCGGCCGGGTCGTGCTGGCCCCCGACCCGAGCCCGGCCACCGCGCTGGGCCTGATCGCCCGCGAGCGGGTCACCCTGACCGGGGTGGTGCCGCCGCTCGCGCTGGCCTGGGCGGCGGCGGCCGAGGCGGCCGGGGCGGGCGGACCCGACCTGTCCAGCCTGGAGCTGCTGCAGGTCGGCGGGGCCAAGCTGAGCGAGGAGGCCGCCCGGCGGCTCGGACCGGCGCTCGGCTGCCGGCTCCAGCAGGTGTTCGGGATGGCCGAGGGCCTGGTCAACTACACCCGCCCCGAGGACGACGAGCACACCGTGCTCACCACCCAGGGCCGTCCGATCTCCCCCGACGACGAGGTCCGGGTGGTCGACGACCAGGACCGCGACCTGCCCGACGGCACCCCCGGCCACCTGCTGACCCGCGGCCCGTACACCGTCCGCGGCTACTGGCGGGCACCCGGGCACAACGCCCGCGCGTTCACCCCGGACGGGTTCTACCGCACCGGCGACATCGTCCGGCGCACCGCCACCGGGCACCTGGTGGTGGAGGGACGGGCCAAGGACCAGATCAACCGGGGAGGCGAGAAGGTGGCCGCCGAGGAGGTGGAGAACGTGCTGCTGGCGCACCCGGCGGTGCACGACGTGTCGGTGGTCGCGGTGCCGGACGAGTTCCTCGGCGAGCGCTCCTGCGCGTACGTGGTGCTGCGCCCGGGCGCGGACCGGCCCCGGCCGGTCGAGCTGAAGTCGTTCGTCCGGGCCGCCGGGCTGGCCGGGTACAAGGTGCCGGACCTGGTGGAGTTCGTCGAGTCCTTCCCGTCCACCGGCATCGGCAAGGTCAGCAAGCAGGGCCTGCGCGCCCGCCAGGACTGACCCGCCGGCCCCCACCACCCCGACCGTCCCCCTCCCCAGAAAGGCCGTCGTCCGTGGCACTCCCCGCCGTCGCCCCCTACCCGCTGCCGCTGTCCGCCGAGCTGCCGCCGCGCCGCGTCCCCTGGCAGGTCGACCCGGCCCGGGCCGCCGTGCTGGTGCACGACCTGCAGCACTACTTCCTGTCCGCGTTCCCGCCCGCCGGGCCGCCGCTGGAACCCGTCCTGGCGAACACCGGGCGCCTGCTGGCCGCCGCCCGGACGGCCGGGGTGCCGGTGTTCTACTCGCACCAGCGCGGCGGGCAGAGCCCCGAACAGCGCGGCCTGCAACTGGACTTCTGGGGCCCGGGGCTGCCCGCCGACGAGCACGCCCAGGCGATGCCCGCCGCCGTCGCGCCCGAACCCGGGGACCGGCTGGTGCTGAAGTGGAAGTACAGCGCCTTCGTCCGCACCGACCTCGCCGAGCAGCTCGCCGCGCTCGGCCGCGACCAGCTGGTGATCGCCGGGGTCTACGCCCACATCGGGGTGCAGATGACCGCCGCCGACGCCTGGCAGCGCGACCTGCAGGCGTTCGTGGTCGCCGACGCCGTCGCCGACTTCTCCGCCGAGCAGCACCGCGAGGCGCTGCGCTGGACGGCCGGGAAGTGCGGGGTCGTCCTGGAGACCGCCCGGGTGCTGGAACGGTTCTCCGTGCCCGGGGACGCCCTCGGATGACGCTCGCCACGGCCGTCGCCGTCCGCACCGACTTCCGTGACGCCCGCGCGCTGTACGAACTGTCGCTGCCGTTCCTGCGCACCGGCGCGCTGCGCGCCCGCACCCCGGCCGACTACCGGCGGGCCGCGGACACCTTCCTGGTGGTCCGCGGCCCGGACGGCGCCCCGGACGCCTGCGCGGCGCTGCGCGTCCTGCCGTCCGAGCCCGGGCACCCGCCGACCGGCGTGCTGCACAACCTGTGCGTGCGGGCCGAGCGGCAGGGCCGCGGGCTGGGCGGCCTGCTGGTGGCCGCCGCGCTGGCGCACGCCCGGCGGGCCGCGCTGTCCGCCGTGGTCACCGCGACCACCGGGGACGGCGCGCTGTTCGCCCGGCACGGCTTCGCCGAGGTCCCGGCCGCGGCCGCCCCGCCGTCCTGGGCCGCCGCGCTGGACCCCGCCCGCGGCTCCCGGGTCCACCGGTGCCTGCTGTGACCCGCCGGGGCGGCCGGTGACCGGTACGGTGTGACCGACCGACGGGCACGCGAAGGGAACGGGCGGATGGAACCGACACTCGGCGTGGTGGTGCTGACCATGGGCGACCGGCCGGCCGAACTCGCCGCCCTGCTGGCCTCGGTGGCCGCCCAGCAGGGCGCGGAGCACGGGGTGCGGACGGTGCTGCTGGGGCAGGGCGCCGCGCTGCCGCCGCAGCCCGACTGGGTGGACGTGGTCGAGCTGCCGGAGAACCTCGGCATCCCCGGCGGGCGCAACGCGGGCATCGAGCGGCTGCGCGAACTCGGCGGCACGGACGTGCTGGTGGTGCTCGACGACGACGGGCTGCTGCCGCGCACCGACACCTTCCGGCTGGTGCGCGAGGCGTTCGCCGCCGACCCGGGGCTGGGCGTGCTGGCGTTCCGGATCGCCGACGAGACCGGGTTCACCCAGCGCCGCCACGTGCCCCGGCTGGGCAACGCCGACCCGATGCGCTCCGGCCCGGTCACCACCTTCCTCGGCGGGGGCCACGCCATCCGGATGTCCGTGATCGACCAAGTGGGCCCGTTCCCGGCCGAGTTCTTCTACGCCCACGAGGAGACCGACTTCGCCTGGCGCGCCCTGGACGCCGGCTGGCGGATCGACTACCGGGCCGACCTGCTGCTCCAGCACCCCCGCACCGACCCGGCCCGGCACGCCACCTACTACCGCCGCACCGCCCGCAACCGGGTCTGGCTCGCCAAGCGCCACCTGCCCGCCCCGCTCGTCCCGCTCCACCTCGCCGCCTGGACCGCCGTCACCGTCCTGCGCCGCCCGCCCCGCGCGGCCCTCCGCGCCTGGACCGCCGGTTTCGCCGAGGGCCTGCGCACCCCCTGCCCGCCCCGCCGCCCGATGCGCTGGCGCACCGTGGCCCGGATGACCCGCCTGGGGCGGCCGCCGGTGCTCTGACCGGCGCTCAGCGCGAGCGGCCTCCGTCCTGCGGGTCGGCCGGGCCGTTCGACCGGTGAGACGCCGGGCCGGGTGGGAATGAACGGCGGGGCGGGGGCGCTCGGGGCCTGCATGGATCTCTCGTTGCCTCCGGTCGCCCCCGTCCCCTCGCCGTACGGCGGGCTGAGCCGGCACGGTGTCAGCTACGCGCTGCGCACCGGTTTCCGTCCGCTGCTGCTGGACCTGCACGTGCCGGCCGGGGAGGGGCCGTTCCCGGTGGTGGTGTGGCTGCACGGCGGGGCGTTCCGGGAGGGCGACCGGCGCTACCTGCCGAACACGATGCGGCCCGGCTCGGTGTTCGAGGCGCTGGTGGCGGCGGGCCTCGCGGTCGCGACGGTGGACTACCGGCTGTCCGGCGAGGCCCGGTACCCGGCCCAGCTGGACGACGTGACCGCCGCGCTGCGCTACCTGCGGGAGTACGCCGGGGAGTTGGGGCTGGACGCCGAGCGGCTCGGGGTGTGGGGCGAGTCCGCGGGCGGGACGCTGGCCGCGCTCGCGGCGCTGACCACCGACGCGGTGACCGCCGCCGTCTGCTGGTACCCGCCCACCGACCTGGCCGCCCTCGGCCACCACGGGCCGGACTCCCCGGTCACCCAACTGCTGGGCGGCTGCTCGTCCGAGCTCGTCGCGGAGGCCGACGGGGCCAGCCCGGTCCACCGGGTGACGTCCGCCGCGCCGCCGTTCCTGCTGGTGCACGGCGTGCGGGACGACCTGGTGCCGCTGTCCCAGTCCGAGGCCCTGCACGAGCGCCTGCTGGCGGCGGGCGGCCGCTCCGTCCTGGTGCCGGTGGAGGGGGCCGGGCACTGCTTCGGCGAGTACCCGGACGTGCCGGGCCTGATCGCCGACGCGGTGGCGTTCCTGGCCGCCGAACTCGCTCCCCGCGCGGGCCGGGCCGGTTGACGGCCCGTCAGGCGGTGCGCCGCCACTGGCGGGTGATCAGCCAGAGCAGGTAGCCGCCGCCGACCACGCCGGTGAGGATGCCGACCGGCAGCTGGGTGGGGGCGAGCAGGCGCTGGGCGGCGAGGTCGGAGAGGGCGAGCAGCAGGGCGCCGAGCAGGGCGGAGCCGGGGAGGTTGGGGCCGGTGGCGCGGGTGAGGCGGCGGACGGCCTGCGGGGCGATCAGGGCGACGAAGGGGACGGGGCCGGCGGCGGCGGTCGCGGCGGCGGTGAGGGCCACGCCGGTCAGCACCAGCCGCAGTTGGACGGCCTCGGTGCGCACGCCGAGCGCGGCGGCGGTCTCGTCCCCGAGTTCCAGCATCCGCAGCGGGCGGCCGAGCAGCAGCGCGGCGGGGAGCAGCACCAGCAGGGCCAGGGCCATCGGCGTGCAGTGCTCCCAGCCGCGGGCGTTGAGGCTGCCGGTGAGCCAGACGGCGGCGCTCTGCGCGTCGCTGAACGAGGCCCGGGCGATCAGGTAGGCGTTCAGCGAGGACAGCAGCGAGGAGAGGCCGATGCCGACCAGGACCAGCCGGTAGCCCTGGGTGCCGCCGCGCCGGGCCAGCAGGTAGACCAGCAGCGAGGTGAGCAGTCCGCCGAGCACCGCGCCGCCGGCGACGGCGGCCGCGCCGCCGCCGATCAGCAGGATGACGGTGAGCGCGCCGGTGGCGGAGCCGACGGTGAAGCCGATGACGTCCGGGCTGCCGAGCGGGTTGCGGGCGAGGGTCTGGAAGAGCGCCCCGGCGAGGCCGAGCGCCGCGCCGACCAGCAGGGCGGTGAGCAGCCGGGGCAGCCGCACCTCCATGACGATGTAGCGGTCGGCGCGCCGTCCGCCGCCGCCGAGGACGTCGAGCACGTCCCGGACGGGCAGCGGGTAGTCGCCGGCGGTGAGGGTCCAGGCGGCGGTGCCGAGCAGGGCGAGCAGCAGCAGGCCGGTGACCAGGGCGGCGCGCGGGTGCCAGCGCAGCGAGCGGCCGCCGGGCAGCGGCAGGGCGCGGATCGGGAGCCTGGCCGGCGGTGCGTCGAGGGCGGGGGCGGCGTTCACGGCGTTCACGGTGTTCACAGGCGGGCGATCCTCCGGCCGCGCACCAGCGCGATGAAGAGCGGGGCGCCGAGGAAGGCGGTGACCACGCCGACCTGGAGTTCGGCGGGGCGCAGCAGCAGCCGGCCGAGGATGTCGGAGGCGAGCAGCAGGACGGGGGCGAGGGCGGCGGAGAGCAGCATGATCCAGCGCTGGTCGGGGCCGCACAGGTGGCGGGCGAGGTGCGGGACGGCGAGGCCGACGAAGGCGATCGGGCCGACGGCGGCGGTGGCGGCCCCGCAGAGCAGGGTGATGGCGAGCAGGCTGAGGACGCGGGTGCGGCCGGGGTGGGCGCCGAGCGCGCGGCCGGTGTCGTCGCCGAGCGCGAGGGCGTTCAGCGGGCGGCCGAGCAGCAGGGCGAGCGCGCCGCCGGCCAGCAGGAACGGGAGGACCTGGCCGACGGCGGCGGCGTCGACGCCCGCGAAGGTGCCGATCTGCCAGTAGCGGAAGCGGTTCAGGGTGAGCGGGTCGAGCAGGACCAGGCCGTTGACGAAGGCGGTGAGGACGGCGGTGACGGCGGTGCCGGCCAAGGCGAGCCGGGCGGGGGTGGCGGGGCCGCGTCCGCTGCCGAGGAGTTGCACGACGAACGCGGCGGCGGCCGCGCCGAGCAGCGCGAACCAGACGAAGGCGTGGAAGGTCCGCAGGTCGAACAGGGCGGTCCCGGCGGCGACGGCGGCCGCGGCGCCGCCGTTGATGCCGAGCAGTCCGGGGTCGGCGAGCGGGTTGCGGGTGAGGGCCTGCATCATCGCGCCGGAGACGCCGAGGGCGGCGCCGACGGTGATGCCGAGCAGGGTGCGCGGGATCCGCGAGTGGTGCACCGCGATCCAGTCCTCGCCGGTGGGGTCGCGGTGCAGCAGGACGTGCAGCACCTGCCCGGGGGCGATGGAGCGGGCGCCGACGCCGAGCGAGAGGACGGCGAGGACGGCGAGCAGGGCGAGGGCGCCGAACAGCCAGGCGGTGCGGCGGGCGGTGGTGGCGGTGGTGCGGCGGACGGGCGCGGGGGCCGCCGGGCGGGCCTGGGCGTGCGTGCTCATGAGTGCGGGGTGTGCTCGTCCTCGTGGTGGTCGTGGCCGTGGTCGTGGCCGGGCCGGGCGGCGGTGTGCTCGTCCTCGTGGTGGTCGTGGTTGGCGGTGCCGCGCTTCCAGTAGCCGTCGACGTCGACCTGGTCGCGGGTCAGGCCGCGTTCGGTGCGCAGGTGGCGGCGGATCGGGCGGAGCGTGTGCGCCTCGCCGGCGATCCAGGCGAAGCCCATGCCGGGGGGCAGTTCGGCGGCGCGGACGGCGCGTTCGAGGTGGTCGGTGGTGCCGGGGGCGGCGGCGCCGCGGTGCAGCCAGACGAGGGTGGCGTCGGCGGCGGTGGGCAGGTGCTGCTCGTCGGCGGGGCCGGCGACCTCGGCGAAGGCGAGCACCCGGACGCCGGCCGGGAGCTTCTCCAGCCAGCGGGCGAGCGCGGGCAGCGCGGTCTCGTCGGCGCCGAGCAGGTACCAGTCGTGGACGAGGTCGATCTCCTCGGAGCCGCGCGGCCCGAACACGCCGAGTCTCATGCCGGGTTCGGCGGCGGCCGCCCAGTCGGAGCCGATGCCGCCGTCGTGCAGGACCATGTCGATGTCGAGTTCGCGGGCCTCGCGCCGGTAGTGGCGGATCGTGTAGTCGCGGGTGATGGGCTCCTCGGGGGCGTCCATCCAGGTGTCGTCCTGGACGACGGGCTCGGTCGGGAGGTCGCGGCCGGGTGCGGCGAAGCAGAGTTTCACGTGGTCGGTGGGGGCCTGTTCGCAGAAGCCCTCCAGGGCGTCACCGGCGAAGGTGACCCTGACCGTGCCGGGGGTGATCCGCCGGACCTGCTTGACGTCCAGCAGGCGGTACTTGAGCGGGTGGCGGACGATCCGCATCCGCGGCGGCGCGGGCGGGGTGGTGGTCATCGGTCAGCCCATTCGATCGGTGGTGGCCGGGACGGGCGGCGGGGTGCCGTCCGTCCGGACCCCGGGCGGGCGGCACCTCACCGACACTGAAGCTTAGGCTAGCCTAACCTTTTCTTCGCGCAAAGACCGGCCCGTCCCTGACCCCTCGTCAGCGACCACCCGCCCGCCGGCCAGCCGCACCACCCGGGGCAGCCGGGCGATGGTGGCGGGGCGGTGCGCGATCACGATCAGCGTGCAGTCGGCGTGCAGCTCGTCCAGGGCGTGCTCCAGCCGGGCCGCGGTGGCCGGGTCGATGTCGGCGGTGGCCTCGTCCAGCACCAGCACCGCCGGGTCCGCCAGCACCGCCCGCACCACGCCGAGGATCTGCCGCTCCCCCGCCGACAGCCGCGCGCCGCGCTGCCCGACCTCGGCGTCCAGGCCGCCCAGGGCGTCCAGCCAGCCCGTCAGGCCGAGCCCGGCCACCGCCCGTTCGACCGCCGCCCGGCCGGGGGCGCTGCCCACCAGCGCCAGGTTCTCCGCGACGGTGCCGGTGACCAGGCGCACCTCTTGCGGGACGAGCACGATCCGGCGGCGCAGCTGCCGCTCGGGCAGCGCGGTCAGCGGGGTGCCGGCGAAGAGGACCCGGCCCGCGTCGGGGGCGTACAGGCCGCACAGCAGCTTGGCCAGGGTGGTCTTGCCGGAGCCGGTCTCGCCGACCACGCCGGTGCGGCTGCCCGCCGGGAACGCCAGGGTGACGCCGTGCAGCGCCCGGCCGTCCGCGCGGTAGCCGAAGTCGACGGCCGCGCAGCGCAGTTCGCCGCGTCCGGGCAGGTCGTCGACGTCCGCGGCGGGAGCCGCGGCGGTGGTCGCGGCGAGCAGGTCGAGCAGCCGGGCCAGGCCGGTGCGGGCGGTGGCGACCTCGCCGACCAGCTGCGAGAGGTCGGTGCAGGCGTCGAACAGGTTGCGGCTGGCGACCACGAACACCACGACGGTGGCGACGCCCACCGCGTCCCGGGTGACCAGCCAGCCGCCGGCGCCGAGCAGCGCGACCAGCGCCAGGCCCTCGATCAGGCTGACCAGGTCGATCCGGTTCTCCACCCGCAGGGCGCGCCGGGCGGCGCGCACCGCGTGCCGGTTCTCCGCGTCGAAGCGCCGGGTCCAGCCGGGCAGGCCGCGCGAGGTCTGCAGCGCCTCCCGGGCGGTCAGCGTCTCGGTGAAGGTCGCCGCGACGGTCGCCTCGGCGCTCGCCTTGCCGCCGAACGCGGCCGCCGCGTCGCGCTGGAACCAGCGGGTGACCAGCAGCGTCGGCGGCAGGAACACCACCAGCTGGACCAGCAGCAGCGGCCAGGAGTACCCGGCCAGCACGGCGAGGGTGAAGCCGAGGACCGCCAGCGCCGAGACCAGGTTGCGCAGGTGCAGCCGGACGAACGCGGCCAGTTCGGCCACCTCGCCGGTGGCCCGGCGCAGCAGGTCGCCGCCGCGGTGGGTCTCCAGGAAGCGCAGCGGCGCGGTGGCCAGGTTCTCCACGGCCTGCTCGCGCAGGGCGCGCACCACCTCCTCGCCGCTGCGGATCAGCAGCAGCTCGCCGACCCGGGCCAGCACCAGCTGGGCGGCCGCCAGCCCGGCCAGCAGGACGACGGCCAGGGCGAGGCGGCCCCGGTCGGCGTCCAGCAGCGCGTCGGTGGCCAGGCCGACCAGCGGGGCGACGGCCACCAGCGCGGCGGAGTCGGCCAGCGCCACGCCGAGCGCGACCGCGAGCCGGGCCCGGTGCGGGCGCAGGTGCGGCAGGGCCCGGCGCAGCACGCCGCGCTCGTCGGCCTCCTCGCGCAGGAGCGGCTGTTCAGCCACGGCGGGCCTCCACGTGTTCGGGGCGGGCGGACGGTGCGGACGCTTCTCCCGCGGGCGCTTCGCCTGCGGGCGGTCCTCCTACGGACGCTTCGCCTGCGGACGCTTCGCCTGCGGACGGTGCTTCGAACGGCGCTGCGGGGGGCAGGAGTTCGGCCGTCCGGTCGGCGGCGGCCAGGACGGCGGCGCGGTGGGTGGCGAACAGCAGGGTGCGGCGGCCGGCGGCCCAGCCGCGCAGGCGGTCCAGGACGAGGGCCTCGGTGGTGGTGTCCAGGGCGGAGGTGGCGTCGTCGAGCAGCAGGACGGCGGGGTCGCCGAGCAGGGCGCGGGCGATCGCCAGGCGTTGGACCTGGCCGCCGGAGAGCGCGGTGCCGCCCTCGCCGAGTTCGGTGGCGTAGCCGTCGGGCATCGCGGCCAGCTGCTCGTGCAGCCCGGCGGTGCGGCAGGCGTCCTCCAGGGCGGCCTGCGGGAGGTCGCGGCCCAGCCGGAGGTTGTCGGCGACGGTGCCGGAGAGCAGCACGGGCCGCTGGGCGACGTACGCGATCCGGGAGCGGACCTCGTCCAGGCGGGCGGCGCGCAGTTCGGTGCCGCCGTAGCGGACGGTGCCCGCGTCGGGGTCGTCGAGGCGGACGCCGAGCCGCAGCAGGGTGCTCTTGCCCGCGCCGGTGGCGCCGTGCAGGGCGACGAACTCGCCTGCCTCGACGGTCAGTTCGACGGGTCCGAGGACGGCCTTGCCGTCCCGTCGGGCCAGGACGCCGGTGAACTCCAGCGGGCCCGCCGCCGGCAGCGCGACGGGGTCGGGCGGGTCGGCGACGGTCGGGGCGAGGGACAGCACCTCGTCGATCCGGGCGGCGGCGACGTCGGCCTGGCCGCGTTCCAGCAGCCGGTCGACCAGGACGCGGGTGGCCAGGGTGACGACGGCCATCCAGGAGGTGAAGGCGACCAGCCCGCCGACGGTGAGGCGCCCGTCCAGCACGGCCAGGCCGCCGAGGCCGACGCCCGCGGCGACGGCCAGCCGGGGGACGAGCGGGGCGACGGCGGCCCAGCCGGCCTCGATCCGGGCGGCGGTCAGGGTGCGGGCGGTGACCTCGGCGCTGGCGGTGTGGTGCCGGTCGACCAGCGGGCGGTGCCCGCCGGTGCCGCGCAGGCCGGTGCCGAGTTGCAGCAGGTCGGCGACGGCGTCGGCGCGGCGGCCGTGCGCGGCGGCCAGGTCGGCGGAGGCGGCGGCGAAGCGGCGCGGGTAGTGCAGGTTGACCCAGACCAGGAACGGCAGGGTGGCCAGGGTGACCAGCAGCAGGCCGGGGTCGAGGGCGCCGATCGCGGGGAGCACGGTCAGGAAGGTCGTCCCGAGCACCACCCAGATCGCCAGGCCGTGCACCCACTCGCGCACCAGGTCGGTGTCCCGGGTGGCCCGCATCGCCAGGTCGCCGTGGCCGCGCGCGGCCAGCGCGGCCCGATCCAGCCCGGCCAGGTGGCGCAGCAGCCGTCCGCGCAGGTCGGCCCCGACCTTGGCGTCCGCGTACCCGGCCCAGTACTGCCAGCCGTACAGCCCGGCGAACTGGACCAGGGCGGCCAGCGCGGTGGCGGCCGCCCAGCCCAGCAGGGCGCCGCCGTCGTGCCGCTGCAGCCCGTCGTCCAGCGCCTTCTGCACGCACCAGGGGACGGCGAGCAGGGCGAGCTGCCGGATCGCGGCGGCGGCCATCGCGGCGGCCACGGTGGCCCGGTGCGGGCGCAGCGCGGCGCGCAGCAGGGCCTTGGCGCGGCGGCGGCGCTCGGCGGGGAGGGCGGCGGGGGCGAGGTCCTCGTCGGCGAGGTCGGGACCGGCGTCGCCGGGGTCGGCGTCGCCGGGGTCGGGACCGACCTCGGCGGGGGCCGCGTCCGGGCCGGGGGCTCCGGTGGCGGGGGCTCCGGTGGCGGGGGCCTCGGCGGCGGGGGCTGGCTGGTGGGTGCTCACGGCGTTGGCCATCCGTCGGGTAGCGGCGGGACGCGGGGGCGGCCCCGGTGGCGGGCCGCCCCCGCTCGTGCGGGCGGGGTCAGGCGGTGCGGGCGATCAGGCTGGCGGGGCGCAGGTCGGTCCAGTGCGCGTCGACGTACGCGGTGGCGCCCTCGCGGGTGTCCTCGCCGTGGACGGTGCGCCAGCCGGCCGGGACCTCGGCGAAGGCGGGCCACAGCGAGTGCTGGTTCTCGTCGTTGACGAGCACCAGGTAGCGGGCGTCGTCGTCCTCGAACGGGTTGGTGGCAGCCATCGGGGTGTTCTCCTCTTGGGGGGGTCGGGCGGGGTCGGGCGGGGACGGGTTCGGGCGGGGTCAGGCGGTGCAGGGCGGGGTGTCGCCGAGGGCGGCGTCGACCAGTCGGTCGACCAGGAACTCGGCGAGGGCCGAGACGGTGGGCCGGGCGAGCAGGTCGGGCAGGCGGAGGTCCCCCTCGAAGTCGGTGCGCAGGCGCTGGAGCAGCTCCATCGCCAGCAGCGAGTGGCCGCCGAGGTCGAAGAAGTTCTCGTCGATGCCGACCTCGGGCAGCCCGAGCACCTCGGCGAACGCCTCGTGCACCGCCCGCTCGCTCGGGTGGCGCGGGGCGCGCCGTTCGGCGCCGGTGGTGAAGTGCTCGGCCCGGGGCGCGGGCAGGGCGGGGCGGTCGAGCTTGCCGTTGACGGTCAGCGGCAGGGCGTCCAGGACCACGAAGGCCGAGGGCACCATGTACTCGGGCAGCCGGGCGGCCAGCGTGCGACGGATCGCAGCGGCCGAGATAAGGGTACCCTCACTTGGCACCAGGTAGGCGACCAGGCGCTTGACGCCCGGGGTGTCCTCGCGGACCACGACGGCGGCCTGGGCGACGTCCTGATCCGTGCTCAGCGCGTCCTCGATCTCGCCGGGTTCGACCCGGTAGCCGCGGATCTTGACCTGGTCGTCGGCCCGGCCCAGGAAGTCCAGCAGCCCGTCCGGCCGCCGGCGCACCACGTCACCGGTGCGGTACA
>NZ_JBSGET010000070.1:0-41720 GCF_053603035.1 Kitasatospora sp. NPDC004272
GGGCCCCCGCGCCCCCCCCCGCGGTGGCCCGCCCACCACTCAGTCGGGGTCCGCGCGAACGGCGGCGGCCGGACGGCGCGGCGCCCCTCAGGCCCGGGGCTGGGCGAAGCGGACCATGTTGCCCGCCGGGTCGCGGAAGGCGCAGTCGCGAACGCCGTAGGGCTGGTCCATCGGCTCCTGGAGCACGTCGGCCCCGGTGGCGCGGATCTTCTCGAAGGTGGCGTCGCAGTCGGGGGTGCGGAAGTTGACGGCGCGCAGCAGGCCCTTGGCGAGCAGTTCGGCGGCGGCCTGCCGGTCGGCGTCGGTGGCGCCCGGGTCGGCGACCGGGGGTTCGAGCACGACCTCGACCTCGGGCTGGGCGGTCGAGCCGAGGGTGACCCAGCGCATCCCCTCGAAGCCGATGTCGTTGCGCACCTCCAGGCCGAGGGCGTCGCGGTAGAAGCCGAGCGCGGCGTCGTGGTCGTCGACGGCGATGAAGCACTGCGAGAGCTTGATGTCCATGCCCCCGACGCTACTGACCGGCGGGGCCGCGCGCTTCTCCGTTCCTGATCTCCTGCGCCGGGGTCCGCTGCGGCCGCCCGGTGTCGGTGCCGCGGATCGGGCGGGTGAGGTACATCGCGACGCAGGCGGTGATGTGCTCGGCGGCGCTGTGGTCGCGGGCCCGGTAGGTACTGGGGCTCTCGCCGACGAGTTCGGTGAAGCGGGTGCTGAACGAGCCCAGCGAGGTACAGCCGACGGCCATGCACACCTCGGTGACGGACAGGTCGCCGCGGCGCAGCAGCACCTTGGCGCGCTCGATCCGGCGGGTCATCAGGTAGCTGTAGGGGGTTTCGCCGTACGCGGCGCGGAAGCTGCGCTGGAAGTGGCCGACGGACATCAGGGCGACCCGGGCGAGGGCGGCGACGTCCAGCGGTTCGGCGTAGTCGCGGTCCATGGTGTCGCGGGCCCGGCGGAGGCGTTTGAGGTCGTCGATCTGCACGGGCCCAAGGGTAGCCGCGGCCCCCGACGGGCGGGGGGATGATTCGATCATCCGCTGACCGTTCGTCACACTTCGGTCGAAACGGGGCATTCGGGTGATGTCCGGGCGGTTCGGATTCCCGTCCCCCGCTCCCCCGCTGCTAGCTTTTGAGTCACGCGAGGGAGCCCGGTGGAGTGGCCGAGAGGCGAGGCAACGGCTTGCAGGGCCGTGTACATAGGTTCGATTCCTGTCTCCACCTCCTCGCTCCCCTCGATGTCCGCCCCCGCCCGGTTGGCCGGGCGGCAGTCGAGGAAGGAATGGTCCGATGGCCATCGCCACCGTCAATCCGGCCGACGGCCGCAGCGTCGAGGTCTTCGACCCGCTGGACGAGGCCGCCGTGGAGCGCCGGCTGGCCCGCGCGCAGTCCGCGTTCGAGTCCTGGCGGCTGACCACCTTCGCGCACCGCGCCGAACTGATGCACCGGGCCGCCGATTTGCTGGACCAGGCGAACGAGCAGGTCGCCCGGACGATGACGCTGGAGATGGGCAAGCCGCTGGCGCAGGCCCGGGCCGAGGCGGCCAAGTGCGCGAAGGCGATGCGCTGGTACGCGGACCGGGCCGAGGCGCTGCTCGCCGACGAGCACCCGGCGCAGCAGGACGTGGCGGACTCCGGCGGGGTGTCGGCGTACGTCCGGTACCGGCCGCTGGGGCCGGTACTGGCGGTGATGCCGTGGAACTTCCCGTTCTGGCAGGTGGTGCGGTTCGCCGCCCCGGCGCTGATGGCGGGCAACGTGGGCCTGCTCAAGCACGCCTCGAACGTGCCGCGCACGGCGCTCGCGCTGGAGGAGCTGTTCGCCCGGGCCGGGTTCCCGCAGGGCTGCTTCCAGACGCTGCTGATCTCCTCGTCCCAGGTGGAGGCGGTGATCCGGGACGAGCGGGTGGTGGCGGTGACGCTGACCGGCAGCGAGGGGGCGGGCCGGTCGGTGGCGGCGGTGGCCGGGGACGAGATCAAGAAGACGGTGCTGGAACTGGGCGGCAGCGACCCGTTCCTGGTGCTGCCCTCGGCGGACGTGGCGGCCGCGGCCGAGCGGGCGGTGACCGCGCGGGTGCAGAACAACGGGCAGTCCTGCATCGCCGCGAAGCGCTTCATCGTGCACACGGACGTGTACGAGGAGTTCCTGGCCGCGTTCACCGGGCGGATGCGGGCGCTGACCGTCGGCGACCCGACCGCGGCGGACACCGAGGTCGGCCCGCTGGCCACCGAGCAGGGCCGCACCGACCTGGAGGTGCTGGTCGCGGACGCGATCGGGCACGGCGCGGCGGTGGCCTGCGGCGGCGCCCGGCCGGACGACCCGGCGCTGGCGGACGGCTGGTACTACCTGCCGACGGTGCTGACCGGGGTGACCCCGAAGATGCGGATCCACCGCGAGGAGGCGTTCGGCCCGGTCGCCACCGTGTACCGGGTCGCCGACCTGGACGAGGCCGTCGCGGTCGCCAACGACTCGCCGTTCGGCCTGAGTTCGAACGTCTGGACCACGGACGACGCGGACCGCGAGCGGTGCGTGCGCGACCTGCGGGCCGGCGGGGTCTTCTTCAACGGGATGACCGCCTCGCACCCGGCGTTCCCGTTCGGCGGGGTCCGCCGCTCCGGCTACGGGCGGGAGCTGTCCGGCCACGGCATCCGCGAGTTCTGCAACATCACCACGGTGTGGTCCGGGAGCTGACCGCCCGCGGCGCACGGCCCGGGCCGCGTGCGGCTTCAGGCCGCGCACGGCTTCAGGCGGCGTGCGGCTTCAGGCGGCGTGCGGGTGGGCGCGTTCGTGGCGGCCGAGGAACTGCGCGGCGAACGCGACGATGGTGACGGCCCACACCACCGAGAACACGATCAGCAACCAGAGCTGGTCGAGCTGCGCCGCGACCAGGCCGAGGCCCAGGGACAGCGCGAGCAGGAAGACCAGCGAGGTGTTGTGCTTGGCGTTCAGCCAGGCGGCGAACCGGTGGAACGCGCCCGGGCCGGGCCCACCGGTGGCGGTCGTTCCCCTGGTGGTCGTTCCGGTAACGGTCGCGGGCATCGCCCTCACCTCCGCGGAGTTCGGTGTCCGTTCGAGTATCGCGCCGGTCCGGGTGGGCGGGCCACCCGTGGAAGGATCGCGGGACGGACGGGGAACCGAGGGACGGGGAGCCGGTGGGCGGGGAACCGAGGGACGGGGAGCTGTTGGCGGGCGGGCTGGCCAACGCGGGCGCGGTGCGGCGGCGCGGCGGCGTGGTGGAGCGGCCCGCGCCGCCGCACGCCGCCGCCCTGCACGGGTTCCTGGCGGCGCTGCGGGCGGGCGGGTTCGCGGGGGCGCCGGTGCCGGTCGGGCCGGTGACCGGCGGCCGGGAGCGGCTGGAGTTCCTGCCGGGGGAGGTCGCGGTGCCGCCGTACCCGGCCTGGGCGCTGGACGACGCGGCGCTGGTGTCGGTGGCCCGGCTGCTGCGCCGCTGGCACGCGGCGAGCGCGCGCACGCCGTTCGACCCGGCGGCGCACTGGCCGGACGAGTTCGCCGATCCGGAGGGCGGGCCGCTGCTGTGCCACAACGACGTGTGCGCGGAGAACGTGGTGTTCCGGGCGGGCGGGGCGGCCGCGCTGATCGACTTCGACTTCGCCGCCCCGGGCCGGCCGCTCTGGGACGTGGCGCTGACGGCCCGCTACTGGGTGCCGGCGCTCGACCCGGCGACGGCTGCCGAGACCGGCCGCGCGCACCTCGAAGTGCCGCGCCGGCTGGCCCTGTTCGCCGGAGCGTACGGTCTCTCCGCCGCCGACCGCCGCGCCCTGCCGTCCGTCCTGGAGCAGGCCACCGCCGTCTGCCGGGCCTTCGTCGCCCGCCGGGTGGTGGCCGGGGACGCCGCGTTCGTCACGTACTTCGACTCGTACGGCGGCTGGGCCCGCTGGGATCGGCTGCAGTCCTGGCTGGCGGATCAACGGCCGTCGTTGGAACGGCAGTTGCGGGACTGACGGCGAGCCGCCTGCGCATCAGGGTGCACACCGTCTCGTGGCGGCGGAGCGTGCCGTCCGCGTCCTCGACGTCCCAACCGTCGAGGGCGCGGCCGAAGGCGCGGTAGCCGAGGCGTTCGTAGAGGGCGCGGGCGCGCGGGTTGGACTCCTCGACGCCGAGTTCGGCGACGGCGAGGCCGCGGGCGGTGATCCGCTGCTCGGCGGCGCGGATCAGCAGGGTGCCGATGCCGCAGGAGCGCAGGGCGGGGTGGACGCCGAGCTGCCAGAGCGTCCCGGCGCCGGGGGCGGGGGTGTAGTCGACGCCGCCGACCGCGACGGGGAGGCCGACCGGCGTGCACACCGCCAGGTAGTCGACCTCGCCCGCCTCGGCGCGACGGAGCTGGTGGACGAGTTCGCGCACGTGCTTGGGCGAGCCGGCCCAGCCGCAGGAGGGCAGGTCGGCCTCGGTGAGGTCGCGCACCGTCAGGCGCAGTGCGATCTCCGGCATCCTCGGGCTCCCTCCGCCACCGGGTCGTCCGGTCATTGCAGCAGGTGGACTCCCGTCCCGTCCAAGGGGTTTCAGGCCCGGTCGGCCGGGAGCAACCGGCCGGTGAGGTGGTCGGCGGCGAGGTGGGCGTGGAGCCGGACGCCGGTGGGGAGGGTGTCGTCGTCGAGGTAGAAGTGCGGGTTGTGGTTGGGGACGATGCCGCGGCCGCCGGGGGTGGGGACGGGGTTGCCGGCGGCGTCGAGTTCGGTGTCCTGGGCGCCGAGCATGACGTACAGGCCGCCGTAGGCGTTGACGAACTCGGAGACGTCGTCGTAGCCGAGGGTCGCGCCGGTCTCCAGGACGCGGTCCGCGCCGACCACCCGGCGCAGGGTGGGCAGCGCGGCGTCCAGCCACTCCTGGCGGTTGTCGACGGCCGGGACGTCCTGCAGGTGCTCGACGGTGGCGGTGCAGCCGTACGCCTCGGCGGTGTGCTCGGCGAGCCGGGTCAGGCGCCGCTGGACGTCGGCCATGTCGCTCTCGACGGCGCAGCGGACGGTGCCCCAGAGGGTGACGCGCTCGCCGATGATGTTGAAGCGGCCGATGTCCTCGACGTGGCCGACGGTGACGGTGACCGGGTGGTAGGCGTCGAGCTGGCGGTAGAGCTGGCCGATGCCGGTGATGATCGCGGCGGCGGGCGGCATCGGGTCGACGCCCTGCCAGGGGGTGGAGCCGTGCACCTGGCGGCCGGTCACGGTGATCTTGACCAGGCAGGAGGCCGCGTACTGGTTCCCGGCCCGGTAGCCGACGTGGCCCTTGGGGTGCGGGGTGAGGTGCATGCCGAACACCATGGTGGGTTCGGGGTCGTCGAGGGCGTGCTCGGCGAGCATCTGCCGGGCGCCGCCGGCCTCGGTGACCGGCGGGCCCTCCTCGGCGGGCTGGAACACGAACAGCACGGTGCCGGGGAGCTGTTCGCGCACCCCGGCGAGCACGGTGGCGGCGCCGAGCAGCATCGCGGTGTGGCCGTCGTGGCCGCAGGCGTGCGAGACCGGGAACGGGCCGCCGGGGTAGTCGCGGTCGACGGCCGAGGAGGCGAAGTCGGTGCCGCACAGGTCGGCGACCGGCAGCGCGTCGGTGTCGGCCCGCAGCGCCACCACCCGGCCGCCGGGCCGGCCGCCGCGCAGCACCCCGACCACACCGTGCCCGGCGATGCCGGTGCGGACCTCGTCCAGGCCCAGCGAGGTCAGGTGCCCGGTGATCAGCTCGGCCGTGGCCCCCTCCCGGTTGGACAGCTCGGGGTGCCGGTGCAGGTGCCGCCGCCAGGCGATCACCTGCTCGGCGACGGCCGCGCTGCGGCGGTCCAGCTCGGCGTACAGGGTGGTGGCGTCCGTCGCGTCCATGGGTGTCCTCCGTCGGTGTCCCCGCTGTCCCCCGCCGTGGCCTCGGCTCCGGCTCCGGCTCCGGCTCCGGCTCCGGCTCCGGTCGAGCGTACGACGCGGGCGGGGCGACGGGGGGTCAGGACGTGAGCCGGGCCGGGGTGTCGGCGATCAGGTCGGCCCGGTCGGGGACGGGCCCGGGCGGGACGTCGAGCAGCCGGAAGCCGTACCGGCGGTAGGAGGCGAGGTGGACGCGCTCGAAGGCGAGCGAGGCCGGGTAGTCGATCCGGCGGGCGGCGGTGGGCGCGCAGAAGCCGATCGACCGGCGCTGCCGGGCCCGCTGGAGTTCCAGCACCCGGAGCGGGAGGTCCGGTACGGACGGCCGCGGTGCCGGTCGGGTCGACGGGCGGTAACGGCGCCCGACGATCCTGCCCGGAGCCGGTCATTCATACCTGCACACCTGTGCGGGAGATGTCGGAACCCTCCCGCCCGGGAACCCTCCCGCCCGGGAACCGTCCGTCCCGGTGCCCGGGCGGGCGTCCATGGCGGAGTCTCGCCGAGAACCTGATCGCGCGTGTCTCACGCCTCTGCCGCGTCTCCCCCGGCAGCTGGTCACCGACCGTGGTTCGGCTTCGGGGACTGCTCCGACCACCCCTGCAAGGTGGCATTGATGGTGGCCAGCTCCTTTGAATCAACGGGAAGCCGGACGGCGGCTCGGGCGGCGAGGGGCACCAGCAGGGCGAGTGCGGCCGCCGGGCCGTGCAGGAGGCCGACGGCGTGGCCGTGGGCGTTGGCGAGTTGCAGGGCCAGCGGGTGGTCCGGGCCGAGGGAACGGGCGGCGTCGGCGGAGATGTCGGCCAGCAGCGCCACGGCCTGGGGGCGGTGCCAGGGTTGGCGCTGGTTGCGGATGGCGAACTGCCGGTAGGCGAAGCCGGCCCGGGCCCGGAGCCCGGGCTCGGTGCACGACGTACCGTGGGCGGGGTTGCGGAACAGCGCGATGTGCCCGGTGGCGTCGACGGTGCGCTGCTGCGGTACGGGGGCCTGGTAATGACGGGGTGCATCGGTGGGGATCTGCGCCAGGTTGACGGCCAGGTGGTGGTGGATCAGGTCGAGGGGGAGGAAGGCGGGGCCGTCGGGGACGCCCTCGCGGCAGAGGCGGAGAAGTTCTTCGCCGAAGCGGGTGAGGCCGGTGTCCTTGTTGATCAGGGCCCTGCGGGCCCGGTCCACGGCGGTGAGCAGGTGGAGGTCGGCCGCAGCCGGTTCGTCCAGCGCGAGGCCGGCGTAGCAGCAGTCGAGGACGGCGATCCGGTGGGCGGCCCGCTGGCCGACGGCGGCGAGCAGGGCACCGACGGGGAGCGCGGTGCGGGGTACGTGGTCAGGTTTGTCCAAAGTGCCGGGGAGGCCGAGGTGGAGGTGGCCTGCCGTGCTGGTGACGCCGTGGCCGGCGTAGTGGACCAGGAACGTGTCGGTGGTCCGGGCAGAGGCGGCGGCGACCCGGTCGACCACCTCTCGGGTGCTCTCCGGGTCGACCACCCGAAGCACCTGAGAGGGGGCGAAACCACCGTCCGGGCCGGAGAGCTGATCGGCGAGCAGCTCCATCGAGGCGACCGCCTCGGGCATGTCGGACATGTCGGCGTAGCGGCCGACCGCGATCAGGACGGCCCAGGAGCCGGCCGGATCGGGCCGGATCAAGCGGTGGTTCATTCGGCGGAAAGGAACTCCTCGACCTGGTCGAGGAGTTCGGAGCTGTCCCGGGTGGAGTCGGTGGAGATCCGGAGTTCGGTGCCGTCGGGGCGGCGCAGTTCCAGCGAGACGGTGTTCTTGCGCAGGCGGGCCTCCAACCAGACGCAGAGCGGGCTGATCACCAGCGGGCCCAATTCGGCGGCGTACTGGACCGCGTCCGCGATGCCGCCCTGTTCGTCCGGGCGGGGCGGGCGAATCCGGTTGTTGGTGAGGCCGCGCAGTTCGGCGTCGCGGTTGAGGTGCTGCTGGAGGGCCTCGGCGGCCTCGCGGACCTCGTCGTCCTCGCCGTGGAAGGCAATGGTGTAGTCGGTCATGACGGCCTTTCAGTACAGGGTGGGCAGATCACCGGGAGCGGGGGGCGTCGAAGGGGCCGGGGCCTCCGGGAGTCGGGCGAACAGGCGGCCGGTCCGGCCGGGGAACTCGTAGGGGAGGCGGAACGCGGCGGTGGCCTCGTCCAGATCTACCAGACCGACCAACTCCTGTTCCAGTGCGGTCCATTCGGCCTCCGGGGCCCCGGTCGGACGGTGGCTGTCCGGCAGCGGGTCGAGGTCGAGCGAGCTGAAGTCGTTCCAGGCTCGGGCGCGTTGGGCGTCCGTGCGGAGTTGGACCGCCTCGCCACCGATCAGGCCGGCGAGCAGCTCGGGCAGGATCGGCGGAATCGGCCCGGCGGCGGCCAGCAGCATCCGGAGCCGGAAGACCCGACCCTGGTAGCGGTGCA
This sequence comes from Kitasatospora sp. NPDC004272, assembly GCF_053603035.1. NCBI lineage: Bacteria > Bacillati > Actinomycetota > Actinomycetes > Kitasatosporales > Streptomycetaceae > Kitasatospora > Kitasatospora sp. NPDC004272. The sequence goes on from NZ_JBSGET010000070.1 coordinate 8,253, forward strand.
GCGCGTCCTCGAAGAAACGCTGCCCGACCTCGGCCGCCGGATCACCCCGGCGGGCCTGCCCCCAGACCGGGCTGCCGGCCGAGGAGCGCGCCAACTCGCCGTACACGTCCGCGAACTGGCCGAGCAGCCGGCTCGTCCCGGCCGGCAGCACGGACGGCTCCAGGCTCACCGCGAGACAGGTCGACACCGACTGCCGGGCCAGTTCGGCCCAGACCGGCTCCCAGGAGCCGCCCGGCTCCAGTGGTACCGCGACGGTCGCCATGAGGCGCGGTGCGCCCGGCGCGGCCAGTCGGTACTGCCGGAGCTGCTTGCGGATCTCGTACAGGTCGAGCACGGCGGGCGCTGTTCCGAGCGGGTTCAGTTCCTCCGCGACGTCGGCCGGTGCCACCATCACGTGCGGCGGGAGGGCGTCACCGACCAACGCCCGGACGACGCCGACCGCCTGTTCGGGAGCGGCGGCCGCACCGCGGGCCAGCAGGGTGGCTCGGATGCGCCCTGACTCCCCTCCCGTGCAACGGAGCTCGATGTGTCCGCCGAGCCGGGGCAGTCCGCTCAGCCAGGCCCGTTCGGCCGCACCCGCCTCGGCCCGGTGTCGACCGTCGGGCCCGCCGAGCGGCGAGCTCGGCCCGAGCACCGGGGCGATCCGGTACGCCGCCCGGGCCAGCCCGCCTTCACCTCCCGGACCGTACGGCTCGACCGACACTCCGCCCCGGACGACCGTCACTGCCGGTCGGTCGTGCCACCGGCCCACGGGCCGGGAGGAGCGGGCGGCGCCGGCGGCACGGGAGACGCACCGGGCGGCGCGGGCGGCATCGACGGCTGCCGCTGCGGCCCGACCGCTTCGACGGTCGACACCGAGGCCACCTGCGGGAAGCGCACCTGGAGCTGTACCGGCCGCTGCTCGATCGCCACCACCAGGCCCTCGCGGCAGGCGGCGTGCACGGCTTCGCGCATCGCCCGCACCTGCCCGGTCCGAGACATCGCACTGCGCAGGTCGCTGCCACCGCTGACGTTGTCGGTGACGAACTGGACGAAGAGCCGGAACTTGCTCCTGGTGCGCCACATCTGCCAGCCCAGGTAGAGGCTGCTGCCGTAGTTGAAGACCGAGATGTGCGCGGTGCAGTCGTGCTGGGCGAGCACCAGTCGGCGGGCGGTCCCGCCGTACTGCTGGACGGCCTCGACGGACGGGGTCAGCGGGTAGCCCCGTTCGGCCACCACGTTGCAGATCTGGTTGTAGGCGGAGTCCACGTCAGCACGGGCGTGGAGCAGCACCCGCCACTCCGCGATCGGCTCGGTCAATTTCCCGACCACCAACACCAGCAGGAAGGTGGCGAAGGCTGCCAGCCCGGCGTAGAGCGGGACACCGACGAAGGCGCCCAGCGTCTCCGTCGGGTCACTGGAGCCGCTGCTGTCGGCCAGCGCGACCAGCAAGCCGAACGTCAGTACGACCAGCCAGACCGCCCCGGACACCAGCAGGGCCCGGGCTGCCATCCGCAGCAGGGCCCGGCCGCTGACCCGGTCGTCGAGCACCGTCTCGACCGGCATGTGCCGGAGCGTCTTGTCGAGATAGGCGTTGTTGCCGTCCCCGCCGTTCCAACCCGGGACGGGCAGCGCAATGTCACTGGACACGCCGTGGTTCCCCTGCTGATCCATCGATTGACCTGGGCGGAGGACATGTTCGCACATGAACAGCGTGCTGTCAGACGAACACGGAACCGAACAACGGGCAGGAGCGACCGCGGATCCGGCACGCTCCCGGCCGATCCTGCCCGCGGGTCCGAACGCGTACCCGAGTGGAACCACCCGGGAGACCTGGGTGACCAGGTGGACGTCGACGTCCTCGGAGGCGTCCACGGTGGCCTGTCCGGTGCCCGGCCCGGTGAGGAAGCGGTTGAACCGGCCTCGCCCGCTGGTGCCGAGGACCAGCTGGGTGGCGTCGTGGGCCCGGGCGAAAGCCATCAGGCTGGCCGGGGAGGTCGTCGCCGACCACCACCTGGTGGCTGCCGCCCAGGCTCTCGACCAGCCGCCGCCGCTCGGCGAGCGCGCCGGGGTCCGGGTCAGGCGCGGTGCCGTCTCCATGCCCCGGAGCATGTTCTCGGTGTGCCGTCGGCCGTGGCACTCGATGAAGCCGACCACCACGTCCGCGCCCCGGTCCCGCCTGCGGCGGGCCTGGTCGAGCATCCGGTAGGGGTCCTGCCGACGCCGGGGGCCGAACCGAGGTGGACCCGCAACTGCCCGCGGCGGTGCACGGTGCCGGGGGTGAGGTCACGGGGCATGGGCGCTGCTCTTTCTCGACGAAGGACGACCGGTGGCGGGTGCTTCGTGATCGGCGTGGTGACTGGGCGCGGTTTCCGCTCGGCGGGCGGCAGTTGCGGGCGGCAGTTGCGGCCGACCGGCCCGGGCCGGGGAGCACGTCCCCGGCCCGGGCCGGTGCGGTCAGCGGTCGGTCGTCACCCCTGCTCGCCGATCGCCTTGTTCAGCAGGACGACGTTGACGCCGTCCTGGCCGAGGAAGCCGAGCGAGCGGCCCTCGGTGTACTTCTCGATCAGCTGGTTCAGCTTCTCCGCCGGGATGCCGCGCTCCTTGGCGACCCTGGACACCTGTTCCTCGGCGTAGGCGACGGAGATGTGCGGGTCGAGTCCGGAGCCGGAGGCGGTGACCGCGTCCGGCGGGACGGCGGACGGGTCGACGCCGTCGAAGGCGGCGATCTCGGCCCGGCGGTCGTTGACGGCCTTGAGCAGGTCGTCGCTGTTCGGGCCCAGGTTGGAGGCGCCGGACGCCTTCGGGTCGTAGGAGCCGGCGGACGGGCGCGGCTGGAAGAACTTCGGGTCCGGCCGGGCCGGTTCGTCGGCGTCGTTCGGGTCCTGCTTCGGGAGGTCGTAGTTCTGGCCGAGGAGGCTGGAGCCGATCTCTTTGCCGTCGGACTTCACGATCGAGCCGTTGGCCCTGTCGGCGAAGGCGAGTTGGCTGACGCCGGTGATCAGCAGGGGGTAGGCGAGGCCGAGGATCACGGTCATCACCAGCAGCATCCGCAGTGCGGTGAGGTGGGTGCGCAGAAAAGCGGGCATGGGGATTCTGGCCTCTCTCAGCTCAGGCCGGGAATGAACCGGACGATCAGGTCGATCGCCTTGATGCCGACGAAGGGCACGATCAGGCCGCCGATCCCGTAGATCCCGATGTTGCGGGCGAGCAGCGAACTCGCGTCGCCGGGACGGTACTTGACGCCGCGCAGGGCGAGCGGGATGAGGCCGACGATGACCAGGGCGTTGAAGACGATCGCGGAGGTGATCGCGGAGGTGGGGCTGTGCAGACCCATGATGTTCAGGTGGCGCAGCCCCGGGTACACGCCCGCGAACATCGCCGGGATGATCGCGAAGTACTTGGCGACGTCGTTGGCGATCGAGAAGGTCGTCAACGCGCCCCGGGTGATGAGCAGTTGCTTGCCGATCTCGACGATCTCGATCAGCTTGGTGGGGTTGGAGTCCAGGTCGACCATGTTCCCGGCCTCCTTGGCCGCCATGGTGCCGGTGTTCATCGCCACGCCCACGTCCGCCTGGGCCAGCGCCGGGGCGTCGTTGGTGCCGTCGCCGGTCATCGCGACCAGCTTGCCGCCCTCCTGCTCCTTCTTGATCAGGGCCATCTTGTCCTCGGGGGTGGCCTCGGCGAGGAAGTCGTCCACGCCCGCCTCCTCCGCGATCGCCCTGGCGGTCAGCGGGTTGTCGCCGGTGATCATGACGGTCTTGATGCCCATCCGCCGCAGCTCGTCGAAGCGTTCGCGCATGCCCTCCTTCACCACGTCCTTGAGGTGGATGACGCCGAGGACGCGCGGTGCGCCCGCGGCCTCGCGCTCGGCCACCACCAGCGGGGTGCCGCCGGCCGCGGCGATCCCGTCGACCAGCGCGGCCACGTCCTCACCGACCGAACCGCCGTGCCCGGTCACCCAGTTGGCGACCGAAGCGGCCGCGCCCTTGCGGACCTGCCGCCCGTCCAGGTCGACGCCCGACATCCGGGTCTGCGCGGTGAACGGCACCCAGGTGGCGTGCGCCAACTCGCCCCGGGCGCGGGCCCGCAGGCCGTATCCGGTCTTGGCGAGGACGACGATCGAGCGGCCCTCGGGGGTCTCGTCGGCGAGCGAGGAGAGCTGGGCGGCGTCGGCCAGCTCGTCCGCGGTGACGCCCTCGGCGGGCCGGAACTCGGCGGCCTGCCGGTTGCCGAGGGTGATGGTGCCGGTCTTGTCGAGCAGCAGCGTGTTGACGTCGCCCGCCGCCTCCACCGCCCGGCCGGACATCGCCAGCACGTTGCGCTGCACGAGGCGGTCCATGCCCGCGATGCCGATCGCCGAGAGCAGCGCGCCGATCGTCGTCGGGATCAGCGCCACGATCAGCGCCACCAGCACGATCATCGACTGCGGCGCGCCCGCGTGGGCGGCCATCGGCTGCAGGGTCACCACGGCGACCAGGAACACGACCGTCAGCGACGCCAGCAGGATGTTCAGCGCGATCTCGTTCGGCGTCTTCTGCCGCGCGGCGCCCTCCACCAGGGCGATCATGCGGTCGATGAAGGACTTGCCGGGCTCCGAGGCGATCTTCACCACGATCCGGTCCGAGAGCACCTTGGTGCCGCCGGTGACCGCGGAGCGGTCGCCGCCGGACTCGCGGATCACCGGCGCGGACTCGCCGGTGATGGCCGACTCGTCGACGGACGCGACGCCCTCGACCACGTCGCCGTCACCGGGGATGGTCTGCCCGGCCTCCACGACGACGTGGTCGCCGAGCCGCAGCGCGGTGCCGGGCACCTCCTCCTCGGCCGGCGAGGCGGGCCAGTCGACGAGGCGCCGGGCGACGGACTCGGTCCTGGTCCTGCGCAGGGTGTCGGCCTGGGCCTTGCCGCGGCCCTCGGCGACGGCCTCGGCGAGGTTGGCGAAGACCGTGGTGAGCCACAGCCAGACGGTGATCGACCAGGCGAACACCGAGGGCGAAGCGAGGGCCGAGATCGTGGTGACGACCGAGCCGACCTCGACCACGAACATCACCGGGTTCTTCACCATGACGCGGGGGTCGAGCTTCCTCACCGCGTCGGGCAGGGACTTGGCGATCAGCTTCGGGTCGAGCAGGCCGGACCGCGCTCCGTGCGGCGTGCCGCCCTGCTCGGCCGGTGCGGGGACGAGGGTGCTGGACATCAGTGGAGACCTTCCGCGAGCGGCCCGAGGGCAAGGGCCGGGAAGTAGGTGAGGCCGACGACGATCAGGACGACGCTCGACAGCAGGCCGACGAACAGGGGCTTGTGGGTGGGCAGGGTGCCCGCGCTCGCGGGCACCGGCTGCTGCCGGGCGAGCGAACCCGCCAGCGCCAGGACGAACACCACCGGCAGGAACCGGCCGAGCACCATGCACAGGCCCAGCGCCGTGTCGTACCAGGGCGTGTTGACCGTGATGCCGGCGAACGCCGATCCGTTGTTGTTGCTCGCGGAGGTGAACGCGTACAGCACCTCGGAGAAGCCGTGCGCACCGGAGTTGAGCATCCCGGCCCGCTCGCCGGGCAGGGCCGTCGCGACACCCGTGCCGATCAGTACCAGGGCGGGGGTGGTGAGGATGTAGAGCGAGGCGAACTTCATCTCCCGGCCGCCGAGCTTCTTGCCCAGGTACTCGGGGGTGCGGCCGACCATCAGGCCCGCCACGAAGACGGCGACGACCGCGAGGACCAGCATCCCGTACAGGCCGGAGCCGGTGCCGCCGGGCGCGATCTCGCCGAGCATCATGTTGAACACCGTCAGCCCGCCGCCCAGCGGCGTGAACGAGTCGTGGAAGGAGTTCACCGCACCGGTCGAGGTCAGCGTGGTGGACGCCGCGAACAGGCCGGAGGCCGCGACGCCGAAGCGCTGCTCCTTGCCCTCCATCGCCGCCCCGGCCGCCTGCAGCGCGCTGCCGGCGTGCTGGTGCTCGAAGAAGGTGATCAGCGCCGCCGAGGCCGCCCAGAACAGGCCCATCACCGCGACGATCGCGTAGCCCTGGCGGTGGTCGCCGACCATCTTGCCGAAGGTGCGCGGCAGCGCGAACGGGATCACCAGCAGCAGGAAGACCTCCAGCAGGTTGGTGAGACCGGTCGGGTTCTCGAACGGGTGCGCCGAGTTGGCGTTGTAGAAGCCGCCGCCGTTGGTGCCCAGCAGCTTGATGACCTCCTGCGAGGCCACCGGCCCGCCCGGGATCGACTGCTGACCGCCGGTCAGGGTGGTCACCTGCTCGAAGCCGTGGAAGTTCTGGATCACGCCGTTGGCGGCCAGCACGAGGGCGAAGACGATCGAGATCGGCAGCAGCAGGCGCAGCACGACGCGGGTGAGGTCGACCCAGAAGTTGCCGACCCGGTCGGTGCGGTGGCGGGTGAAGCCGCGGATCAGTGCCGCGACCACCGCGATGCCGACCGCCGCCGAGACGAAGTTCTGCACCGCGAGGCCGGCCGTCTGGACCAGGTGGCCCATCGCCGACTCGCCGCTGTACGACTGCCAGTTGGTGTTGGTGGTGAAGGAGATCGCGGTGTTCCACGCCTGGTGCGGCGCCATCTCGGGCACGCCCAGGCTGAGCAGCAGGTGGGTCTGCAGCCGGATCAGCCCGTACAGGAACAGCACCGACAGCGCGGAGAACGCCAGCACCGAGCGCAGGTAGACCGGCCAGCGCTGGTCGGCGTCACCGTCGACGCCGACCGCCCGGTACAGCGCCCGCTCCGCTCGGAGGTGCCTGGCGGAGGTGAGCAGGTGGGCGATGTGGTCGCCCAGCGGGCGGTGGCACAGGGCGAGTGCGCCGACCAGCGCGAGCACCTGCAACCACCCGGCGAGAGTGGCACCCATGTCAGAACTTCTCCGGGTGGATCAGCGCGAGGACGAGGTAGCCGACGAGTGCGGCGGCGACGAGGAGACCCGCTATGTGTTCGGCGCTCACAGCTTCTCGACCCCCTTCGCGATGAGGGCGATGACGGCGAACACGGCGACCGTGACACCGACGAAGACGAGATCGAGCATGGCTGTCGCTCCACCAACTGGTCGAGGGGGCTGTCACCGCCGGAGGTCCGCGGACGCTCCGGGCGGGGCCGGTGAAGGACCGGCAAGAGCAGCGAACCAGCCGGTCAGCGCCGTTCCCGGTTCCCTGACGCCCTCCATACGGGCGGACGGGCGACCTTGACGCGGCCTTGACGCCCGCGTCGTGCGCGACGCCCGCGCCGTGCGGGCCGGGGCCTGAGCTCGGCCCCGTGGGCGTGGCCGAGGGCGCGCAGAGCGCTGGGCGGCGCCGCGCACCGCCGGGTCGGTCTCGGTGGCGAGCGTGCGGTTCCAGTGCCGGACCATGCCGATCCGGGAGAGCGTGAAGGAGGTGAAGACGCCCAGGATGTACAGGTGGATCAGGCTGGTGACGTCCGCCCGGTAGAACCAGAGCAGTCCGCCGGCCACCACGGCGAGCGCGATGATGCCGTCGGAGAAGGCCAGCCGGTCGCCCCGGGTGTGCATCTGCCGGGGCAGGTAGCGGTGTTCGGCCAGGATCGAGGCGACCGACACCGCGACCGTCATCACGTAGTCGACCAGCAGCGAGGCCGCCACCACCAGGCCCGAGTTCGCGCCGAGGTTCTCGGACACCACCTCGTACGACCCGCCGCCGGACGGGTAGGCGTGCACCACCTGCCGGTAGGACATCACCACGACCGCCATCGGTGCGGCCGCGCACAGCCCCACGGCTTTCCCCATGCGTTTGCGCAGGTCAGAGCAGCCATGAAAGATCGTGGACCGTTCGAACGGGCCGACCGCGTTCAGGCCCTCAGCCGCAGCCGGCCGACCACCGCGCCGGTGCGGCGGTGCACCCTCACCCCTTCACACCTCGATGTGCGAGCCCATGATCACCGTCCGGTCCCGGGGCAGGCCGAAGTGCTCGGCGGCGTCGGCGGTGATGTAGGAGGTGGCGATGAACAGCCGCTTGCGCCAGGACGCCATCGTCGGCTGCTTCCCCCGGCGCAGTTCGATCTTCGACAGGAAGTACGAGGCCCGGTCGAGGTCCAGCACTCCTTCGGTGTCGGCCGGATCGAGCAGCGCCAGCGTGGCCGGGACGTCCGGGGTCTCCATGTAGCCGTACCTGGCGGTGACGTGGACGATCCCGTCCTCGCCGTAGCCGAGGGCGTCGACCGCGCACCGCTCCTCGACCGGGACGCGCGGCACCGGCTCGGTGCTGATCGACAGGATCACCGACTGGGCGTGGCGGACGTGGTTGTGCTCGACGTTGGCGCGCAGCGCCAACGGGGTGGTCTCCTTGCCCCGGTTGAGGAAGACCGCAGTGCCGGGGACCAAGGCGGCCGACACCTGCCCGCTGTGCAACTGGTCCACGAACTCCCGCAACGGGCCCTCCTGCCGTTCACGTTCGGCGGTGACGGTCCGCCGGCCGTGCTGCCAGGTCGTCATCACGGTGAACACGGCCAGGCCGATCAGCAGCGGCAGCCACGCGCCGTGGAAGAACTTGGTGGCGTTCGCCGCCACGAACAGCAGGTCGACGGTGAGCAGCACGCCCGCGCCGGTGGCCAGCAGCCAGCGCGGGGTGCGCCAGCGGGTGCGGGCCAGGTGGAAGAACAGCAGGGTGGTGATGGTGATCGTGCCGGTGACGGCCATGCCGAAGGCGAAGGCCAGGGCGGCGGAGCTGCGGAAGGCGAGGACCAGGGTGAGGACGGAGACCATCAGCAGCCAGTTGATCCACGGCACGTAGATCTGGCCGATGGTCGACTCCGAGGTGTGCGCGATCCGCAGGCGCGGCAGGTAGCCGAGCCGGGCGGCCTGGGAGGTGACCGAGTACGCGCCGGTGATCACGGCCTGCGAGGCGATCACGGTGGCGGCGGTGGCCAGCAGCACGATCGGCCAGCGGGCCCAGCCGGGGGCCAGGAGGAAGAACGGGCTGCTGATGTTCGCCGGGTCGTCCAGGATCAGCGCGCCCTGCCCCAGGTAGCTGAGGATGCAGGCGGGGAAGACCAGGAACAGCCAGCCTCGGGTGATCGCGGGGCGGCCGAAGTGCCCCATGTCGGCGTAGAGCGCCTCCGCGCCGGTGACCGCGAGGACGACGGCGGCGAGCGCGAAGAACGCCGTCCCGAAGTGCCCGACGAAGAAACCGAGCGCGTAGGTGGGCGACAGCGCCCGCAGGATCTGCGGGCGCTCGGTGATGCCGCGCACCCCGAACGCCCCGACCACGGTGAACCACAGGATCATCACCGGCCCGAACACCCGCCCGACGGCTGCCGTGCCCCGGCGCTGCGCGAGGAACAGCAGCACCAGGATGCCGGCCGTCAGCGGCACCACCGCCTCCTTGAGCGAGGGCTGGACGACCTCCAGGCCCTCCACCGCGGAGAGCACCGAGATCGCCGGGGTGATCATGCTGTCGCCGAAGAACAGCGCCGCGCCGAAGATGCCCAACACGGTCAGCACGGCCGTCGCCTTCCGCCCGGCCCTGGCTCCCGAGCGCCGGATCAGGGTGATCAGCGCCATGATGCCGCCCTCGCCCTCGTTGTCGGCGCGCATCGCCAGCAGCACGTAGGTGACCAGCACGACGACCACCACCGACCAGAACACCAGCGACACCACGCCGTACACGTTGTCCGTGCTCACCGGCACCGGGTGCGGGTCGTCCGGGTTGAACACCGTCTGCAGGGTGTAGATCGGGCTGGTCCCGATGTCACCGAACACCACCCCCAGCGCCCCGACCATCAGCGCCAGGCGCGCGGGGCCCTTCACCGCCGGGTGGAGGACCGGGGAACCCTGATCGGTCATGCTGACCGCCTTCCTTCGCTCGTCTTCCGCCGTCACCGATCAAGAACCGAGTGGATCCGAAAGTACGACAGCTCGGTGCCGCCCGGCCGCCTACCCCGCCGACGGACCGGTCCCGCACCCGGACGTCAAGAAACCGTGAAGAACGCCCCCTCGCCCGTCGGCGGGCATCACTTGCGGCGATTTCCGCAGTCCACTGGAAGGAGAAGAGGAACCGCTCGGAAAGAGGCGAAGGACATGGACCGGGCACCCCGGGTCGTCGTCGGCGTCTGCGGAACGCTCGGCGGAACGGCGGCCCTGCAGCACGGCGTGCGGGAGGCGGAGCGGCGCGGCGCGGTGCTCGTTCCCCTGACCGCGTGGGAACCCAGCCGGCAGGAGGGGCCCCGGCCGCTCTCCGAACTGGAACACGCCGCCCGCCGCCGGATGGACACCGCCTTCGCACGGACCTTCGCCGGCTACCCCCCGGATCTCCTGATCCACCCGCTGATCGTGCGCGGCGACGCCGGACCCGCCCTGGTCGCGGCCGCCGACGGCCCCGACGACCTGCTGGTGGTCGGCACGGGCGGCCACCGCACGCTCCGGCGGGCGCCGGCCGGCTCGGTCACCCGCTACTGCCGGGCGCACGCCCACTGCCCCGTCCTGGTGGTCACACCCTCGAACGGCACACCCGGGAGGCGCGGGGCGGGAGTTGACCCTACGTTGGCCGTCGAGGGGGTACCCAACGAAAGGTGTGCGTTTCGATGGCTGGGAAGTTCGAGCTGTACGTGGACGAGTCGGGCAACCACCGCTTCCGGCTCAAGGCGAGCAACGGTTCGGTCGTGGTGACCGGCGAGCCGGAGGAGTCCCGCGAGCAGTGCCTGAAGAACATCGAGTCGATCCGCAAGCTCGCGCCGTACGCGCAGTTGCTGGAGGCTCCGGTCAACGCCTGACGGCGGCGCCGCACCGGCCGGGCCGGGCCCCGACGGGCCGGGTCGCGCCGGGGGTGCGAGCCCGTGCCGGACCGAGGGGTCCGGCGCGGGCTCGTCGCCGTTGCGGGGTGGCGGGCCGGGGGTCGGGCATGCTGGCGGGGAGGACGGCGCGCGGACAGGGGGTTGCGGTGGGCGGGCGGGAGATCATGGCGGCGGCGGGGGTGCTGTTCCCCGACCGGGACGGGCGGGTGCTGGTGGTGCGGAACTCGTACCGGGCCAAGCACCCGATCGCGGTGCCCGGCGGCGGCTGGGATCGGGCGGACCCCTCGCCCCGGCACACCGCCGTGCGGGAGATCCGCGAGGAGCTGGGCGTCACCCCGGTGTTGCGCGAACTCGCCTGCCTGGACTGGTCGGTGGACCACGACCGGCCCCCGATCGCGGCCTTCCTGTACTGGGCCGAGCCGCTGACCGACGAGCAGCGGGCGGCGGTCCGGCTGGAGGCGGCGGAGCTGGACGCGATGGTCCACCTGCCCGCCGACCTGCTGCTGTCGGCCGTGCCGCCGCTGCTGTCGCGCCGGATGGGCGCCTGCCTGCGGGCGCCGCGCTCGGCCGCGCCGCTGGAGCTCGCGGACGGCCTGCCCGTCGGCCACTCCGTCCTGCACCTGCCGCCCCGCCCGGCCCCCGCGTACCTGGGCGCGGCCGTCCTGGCGGGCCTGCTGCCGCCGGGTGCCGGGCTCCAGGCGCCGCCCCCGCCGCTGGGCAAGCAGGCGTACTACGCCAGCCGCCCCAAGGTCCGGGCCAAGGCCCGGATGCTGTTCACCGACCCGGACGGGCGGGTGCTGCTGGTGCGGCTGAAGCCGTGGCGGGGCGAGGCGCCGTGGGTGCTGCCCGGCGGGTCGGTCGAGGCGGACCGGGAGTTGCCCCGGGCGGGCGCCCGCCGGGAGGCCCTGGAGGAACTGGGCTGGGAGCGCGAGCCGGGGCGGCTGCTGGGCATCGACTGGGTGACCGTCCACCCGTGGGACCCGCCGCACCTGTCGCTGGTGTACGACGGCGGGACGGCCGGGCCGGAGCTGCTGGCGGCGGTCCGCCTCCAGGAGGAGGAGATCGCCGAGTGGCGGCTGTTCGCCCCGCGGGAGGCCGCCCGGGTGCTGACCCCGCCCGCGGCGGGCCGGCTGGCGGCCTGCCTGGCAGTGCGCGCGCTGCCGCCGGCCGCCGGACCGGCCGAGTTGGTGAACGGCGCGCCGCCGGTCGCCGTCCGCTGAACCGACCGCGCACGCCGGGCCCAGCGGGTCCGCCGGGCCCGGTGCCCGTTCCCGGCGTCCGCCCGGCGGTTCGCGGCGGGTACCGGGGCCCCGGGCGGGTATGAATGGGCAGGTCGGGACGGTGTCCGCCGGTGCGGCGCGAAGATCGGGAGGCACGGGATGGCACGGTCGATCGGGTCCGAACTGGACGGTCGCGCGGTGCGGTCGCTCGGCGGCGGCAACCGGCTGGTGCTGCGCCTGGACGGCGAGTTGCTGCTGACGGTGGAGAACGACTTCCGGCTGCGGCACGGCACGGAGGTCGAGCACTTCTACCCCGCGCTGGGCCTGTCCCCCACCGGTGCGCTCGGCCGGCTCGCGGACGCCGCCATCACCGCGGCCACCGTCACCCCGGCGGGCGGCCTGCAGCTCGCCTTCGACACCGGCCACGTGCTGGCCGTCGCCCCCGACCCGGCCCCCGGCGGCCCGGCGCACCCGTGGCAACTCTCCTCCCCCGCCGGGCTGCTGTGCACCGGCGGCCCGGACGGCTCGTTCACCCCCTGAGCGCGGAGGGCCGGCCGCCGCATCCGGGTACCGGATACCCGGATGCGGCGGCCGGCCGGCGCGGTGAACAATGACCGGATGGAACTGCTCGCACGGGACGTGGACGTCCCGAGTCCGGCCCTGTACCGGGACGTTGAGCCGCTGATCCGGGCCCTGCGCCCCGCCCTGAGCGGTCCCGGTTTCGCCGCGTTCGCCGCCGAAGCGGCGGGCCAGGGCCTGGTGTTCACCGCCGCGTACGACGACGCGCCGTCCGGGAAGGGCCGTTGCGTGGCCGTGGCGACGCACCGGACACTGGCGACCAGCCGGGGGCGGATACTCTTCGTCGACGACCTGGTGACCGGTCCGGCGCTCCGCTCCGGCGGCGTCGGCGCCTGGCTGATGGGCGAACTGGAGCAGCGGGCGGCCCGGGCCGGCTGCGTGCGCGTGGAGTTGGACTCCGGCGTGGTCAACCAGGGCGCGCACCGCTTCTACCACGCGCGGCGGATGTCGGTGGTGGCCTTCCACTTCTCGCTGGACCTGCCGGACCACCGCTGAGCCGGGGGGACGGAACCCCGCCCGCGACCACGGCGTCAGTAGGATGACCGGGATCTCGGCAGGAAAAGGGGCAGGGCGTGTTCGGAATCATCAGGCCGTGTCGGCACCGGCTCTCGGAGCGGCTGCACGCCTCCTGGATGGCCCACCTGTGCGGGCTGTGCCTCGCGCTGCGCGACGACCACGGGCAGTTGGCGCGGACGGCCACCAACTACGACGGCCTGGTGATATCCGTCCTGGTCGAAGCCCAGTCCCCGAAGGCCGCGGACCGCCGCACCGCCGGGCCGTGCCCGCTGCGCGGCATGCGCAGCGCGCCCGTCGCCCGCGGTGAGGGCGCCCGCCTGGCGGCGGCGGTGTCGCTGGCGCTGGCCTCGGTGAAGGTCCGCGACCACGTCCAGGACGGTGACGGGCTGTTCGCCCGCCGCACCGTCGCCGCCGGGGCCCGCCGGGTCACCCGGCGCTGGGACCGGCAGAGCGCGGGCAGCGCCGCCGTCGTCGGCTTCGACACCGGCGTCCTGCTGGCCGCCGCCGGGCGGCAGGAGGCCGCCGAGTCGGCCGTCAGCGCGGGCGGACCGCTGCTGCTGGCCACCGCGCCCACCGAGGAGGCCACCGCCGCCGCCTTCGCCCACACCGCCGTCCTCGCCGGACGCCCCCGCAACGCCGACGCGCTCGCCGAAGCCGGACGCCTCTTCGGCCGCCTCGCCCACCTGCTGGACGCCGCCGAGGACCGCGCGGACGACGAGGCCCGCGGGCTGTGGAACCCGCTCACCGTCACCGGCACGCCCCAGGACGAGGCCGAGCGCCTCTGCCGGGACGCCGTCCACGGCATCCGGCTCGCGCTCGACGAGGTGGAGTTCACCGACCGCGCCCTCGTCCACCGGCTGCTCGCGCACGAGACCGGCGAGGCCGTGGACCGGGTCTTCGGGCGCCGCGGCCACCACGCCTGCGCCAACGCCGGCACCTCCCCGCCCGGCACCGATCCCCACGCCCCGTCGTCCCCGGACCACTCGCACGACTACGGGAAGCCGAAGCAGCCGCGTTCGCTGATCCCGGGCTGCGCGGTGTGGGCGGCGATGGCCTGCACCTGCCAGTTGCTGTGCTGCAGCCACGACGACCCGTTCACCCGCGAGCGGCGCGAGGGCTTCTGCCAGCGCAACGGCTGCGACTGCTGCGACGGGTGCGAGTGCTGCAGCAACTGCTGCGACTGCTGCGGGGACGACGGGTGCTGCAGCAGTTGCGGCTGCGACGGCTGCGACTGCGGCTGCGACTGCTGACCCCGGGGCGGAACGGGGAACGGACCGAGCGGGAGCGGAGGGTGGTGGCGGTGGCGGATCGACCGGACTTCCCGGCGGCGACCGAGCTGGCGCAGTGGGGCGGCTGGCCCGCGCTGCAGGAGCTGGGCGAGTCGGAGGACCCGTTCGAGGTGGCGGCGGTCGGGGGCAGTTGGCGGCCGAAGGACCGGCACTTCGGGGTGCTCCTGGACGGCCGGCCGGTGGCGCACGCCGGGTCCGTGGTGGCGCCGGTCGAGGCCGGCGGGCGGCGCTTCGAGGTGGCGGGGATCGGCGGGGTGCTGGTCGCGCCGCGCTGGCGCGGTCACGGGCTGGCCCGGGCCGTCGTCGCGGCGGCGCTGGACGCGGCGCGGGCCGACGGGCTCGGGTACGCGATGCTGTTCTGCCTGCCGGACCGGGCCCCGCTGTACGCGCACCTGGGGTGGACGGCGCTGCCGGGCCCGGTGACGGCCGAACAGCCGGCGGGGCCGCAGGCCGTCCGGCTCGGGGCGATGTGGACCGGCTTGGCGCCGGGGGCCCGCTGGCCCGGGGACGGGACGGTGCGGCTGCACTCGCTGCCGTTCTGAGCCGGGCGGCCCGGCCCGGGCACTCGGGGCGGCCGCGAACTCCCGCGCAGCTGCCGGGTGTTGGACAAGTCGCCTTCCTGGCAAGGCCGTTGGTGGGCCGTGGCGGGCGGTCGCCGCACCTGCCGCCGACCCCGGATCCCCGGAAGCCGCTCCGGGCGGGCGAGTTGGCCCCGGTGCGGCCGGGTCCGGCAGGGGCGCGGTTCGCGACCGTTGCAGGGCTGTTGCACCGGATGTGATCCGGGTCACGGTCGGCGGGGGCGGTTCGTGGTCGACTCTCCGAATGGTTCTGATGCGGGCGGTTCGGGTGGGTGTGGGCGTCGTGGTCGCGGCGGGGGCGGTGGCGGGCTGCGGGTCGGCCGCGGGGCCCGGCGGCGGGACGGCGGCGGCTTCGGCTTCGGGGAGCGCGGGGCCGTGCGGGGTGGCGCCGACGGCGGCGCCGGCGGGGTGGGTGCGGGACCCGGTGCGGATCGTCGCGGTGAGCGCGGACTGCCTGGAGTACGAGGTGACCAACCGGGGCTCCGAACCCGCTGACGTGACGGTGCTGTTCGGCTGGTCGGGCAGCGGGGGGCGGCTGTCGGTGGACCCGTCGGTGACGCAGCGGGCGCTGGCCCCGGGGGCGTCGGCGCGGGGGCGGGTCCAGCTGACCGG
The DNA here is from genome assembly GCF_053603035.1 of Kitasatospora sp. NPDC004272. Classification (NCBI taxonomy): domain Bacteria; kingdom Bacillati; phylum Actinomycetota; class Actinomycetes; order Kitasatosporales; family Streptomycetaceae; genus Kitasatospora; species Kitasatospora sp. NPDC004272. The sequence goes on from NZ_JBSGET010000070.1 coordinate 23,774, forward strand.
CGGCCCGGTGGAACCGGACCGGCCGACGGGCGGCGTCCCGACCGGCCCGGTGCGGCCGGACTCGCTGGTGAGCGCCGCGCCGGGTTCCTCGGGCCCGTCCGGTGCGGCCCGTCCGGTTCCCGGGGTGAAGGTGGTCAAGGTGCGCAGCGTGCCGACGGCCGAGGCGCCGTCGGAGGGCGGGGCGTGCCCGGCCTCGGGGGTGCGGGTGTACGCGGACCGGGGGGACGCGGCGATGGGGCTGCGGGTGGTGGGGCTGCACCTGGAGAACTGCGGGACGAAGGACGTCGTGCTGGACGGGTTCCCGCAGGTGGAGGTGCTGGACGAGGCGCACGCCGCGGTGCCGGGGGTGCGGACGCTGGAGGGCGGTTCGGCGATCGCGACGGGGACGGGTGCGGACGCGCCGGCGAGCCGCTTCACCGTCCCGCCGGGCGGCCTGGCCCGTTCGTCCCTGGTCTGGCGCAACACGAACGACGCCTCGTCCGATCCGGTGAACGCCCCGTACGCGCGGGTGCGGGCGACGCCGGGCGCGGCGCCGGTGATGGTGACGCCGGAGCTGGACCTGGGGACGACGGGGAAGCTCGGCGTCGGGGCCTGGGTGCCGGTCGGGCCCTGACACCCGGGCCCCGGCCGGGGTCAGCCGACGTGGACCCGGGGGCGGCGGCCCCGGTCGGGTTCGGCCTCGCGGAGCACCTCGCGGGTGACGGGGGCGACCTCGCCCTGGCCGAACAGGAAGAAGCGCAGGAACTGGGCGAACGGGCTGCCCTCGGTCCACTCGAAGTAGATGTGCGGGAGTTCGCCGGTGGTGTCGCGCACGTGCAGCAGTATCGCGGCGAGCGCGTTGGGGATGCTGGAGTGCTCCAGGGTGAGGACCCGGTAGCGGTCGTGCAGGACCTCGCCGCGCACGTGCAGTTCGGCTTCGAAGTCGGACGGGTCGAGGACGGTGACCTCGACGAAGACCAGGTCGTCCTCGACCGGGATGTCGTTGTCGGCGCGGATCTGGTGCACCTTGTCGCGGTACTCGGCGAGGTCGCGCCCGGCCGGTTCGTTGGCGATGAAGCGGATCGTGCGGTGCGCGGTGTCGCGCACGAAGCGTTCCGCGACCTCGTCCAACTGCACGTCGGTGACCCGGAGTTCGAAGGCGCGGGCGAGCCGGGAGGCGAGCGAGACCAGCACGATGCCGGCGATGAAGCAGGCGCCGATCTTGACGCCGTCGGGGCGTTCGGCGATGTTGATCGCGGTGGTGTAGAGGAAGACCGCGGCGATCACCGCGAAGCCGATGGTCCAGCCGCGCTGGCGGGCGGCCCGGGCGGCGATGGTGACGGCGATCGCCGCGGAGGTGATCAGCACCAGCACGCCGGTGGCGTACGCGCCGCCCTGCTTGTCGACGTTGGCGTCGAACAGCCAGGTGACCAGGAAGGCGATCGCGGTGAGCACCAGCACCATCGGGCGCACCGCGCGGGCCCAGTGCGGGGCCATGCCGTAGCGGGGCAGGTAGCGGGGCATCAGGTTCAGCAGGCCGGCCATCGCGGAGGCACCGGCGAACCACAGGATGGCGATGGTGGAGAGGTCGTAGACCGAGCCGAAGGCGCCGCCGAGGTAGTGGTGGGCGAGGTAGGCCAGGGCGCGGCCGTTGGCGGCGCCGCCGGGCTCGAACTCGTCGGCGGGGATCAGCAGGGTGGTGATGAAGCTGGTGGTGATCAGGAAGCAGCTCATGATCACGGCGGCGGTGGTGAGCAGCTTGCGGGCGCCGCGGATGCGTCCGGTGGGGCGCTGCTCGGTGTCGTCCGGGTCGCCCTCGATGTGCGGCATGACGGCGACGCCGGTCTCGAAGCCGGACAGGCCGAGGGCGAGCTTGGGGAAGACCACCAGGGCGACGCCGATCATCGCGACCGGGTTGCCGTGCTCCAGGGTCAGGGCGTGCGTCCAGTCGGTGACCAGGGAGGGGGCGCTGACCACGTGCCACAGGCCGACGGCGACCACCACCACGTTCAGCGCCAGGTAGACGCCGACCAGGACGACCGCGACGCCGATGGCCTCGCTGAAGCCCTTGAGGAAGACCGCGCCGAGGGCGGCGACCAGCAGCAGGGTGATCAGCACCTGGTGGCCGCCGAGCGCGCCGCGCAGGTGCGGGTTCTCCACCAGGTGGGCGGTGGCGTCGGCGGCGGACAGCGTGATGGTGATCAGGAAGTCGGTGGCGGCGAAGCCGAGCAGTGCGAGGACGAACAGCTTGCCCTTCCAGAACGACAGCAGCCGCTCCAGCATGGCGATCGAGCCCTCGCCGTGCGGACTCTCCTGGGCGACCCGGCGGTAGACCGGCAGCGCGCCGCACAGGGTGACCAGCACCAGCACGATGGTGGCGACCGGGGAGAGCAGTCCGGCGGCGAGCGCGGCGATGCCGGGCTGGTAGCCGAGGGTGGAGAAGTAGTCGAGGCCGGTCAGGCACATCACCCTCCACCAGCGCTGGCCGTGCTGCTGGTCGGTGGCCTGGGCGTGCGGGCCGGGGTGCTGCTTGGCCATGTCGGACAGACCTTCGAGCAGCCAGGCGCGGAGCCGCTGCCGGGCCGTTCCTCCGTCCGCGGGGGCGGGATCGACCACTGTGCTGACTCCTGTCGGGACGCGGGGCGCCCCGGGCCGCCGGAGGGTCCGGCCCGCGGGGCGAACTCCCACGTCAATGTAGGTCACGTCCGCCGCCGACCGGGGCAGGCTGGAGCGTAGCCCCACCCTTCGGCCCAGCGGCGCACCGGTCCCGGGGCGTTGACGGGCCCTTGGGACGGGGTTGGCGTACGGTTTGCCCCCGCACTGCGACTTGTGGCGTTTCGCCCGTTTCGGGACCATCGGCCCCGCCGGGGGGACCGCCCGGCCCTATCCGCGCGCCGCGCGGCTTCGACACGCTGCCAGCGGCGCGACCGCCCACGGGGGGCCGGTCGCGCCGCCGAGGAGAGGAATCCGCGCGTGCCCCACCCGCGCCGCCCGTCCGTGCGCCTGCTGACCCGCCGCCGGCTCGACCGCCGTCAGGAGGCGCACCACTGGCGGGGCCGGGGCGCGCGGTGCAACCCGCTCCGCCGCGGGGTGGACCGAGCCCGGCGGCGGGCGGTCGCCCTGGCGTGCTGCACCTCGGCGGCGGGCCTGGTCGCCGGTGCGGCGGCGGCCGGGTGCGCCCCGGGGCGAGCGTTCCCGTCCTGGTCGGCCCCGTCCTGGCTGCTCCCGTCCTGGCTGCTCCCGGCGGACCTGGTGACCGCGCCGTACGGGGTGGTGGACCGGGCGGTGCTGGGGCTGCTGGCGTTCGGGGCGGTGGCGGCCGGCGGGGCGTTCGGGCTGCGCTGGCGGCTGCGGGTGCTGGAGCGGCGGGCGACGGACTCCTGGGAGCGTTCGTGGCGGCGGGTGGAGCCGCTCTGGTCGGGGCGGGCGCTGCCCTGGTCGGACGGCGGGGACGGTGGTGGTGGCGACGGTGGGGGGCGGGGTGGGGCCGGGGAGCGCTGAGCCGATCGGAACCGGAAGCGGTTCGAGCACGTCCGGGCGGAAAGTGTCAAGGGCCGGTCGGGACCGTGCCGGGGACCGGTCGGGACCGCGTCCGGAACGGGGTCGGGGGCGGGTGGCCCTGTCGGTGGACGGGTGGGGTTTGGCAGACTGCCGGGTGTAGGGGTCTGCGAGGAGGAGTTGCTGCCATGTCCGAGGGTTCGGCGCCAATCAGGGTGTTCCTGCTGGACGACCACGAGGTGGTCCGCCGCGGGGTGCACGACCTGCTGGATTCGGAGCCGGACCTCCAGGTGGTCGGCGAGGCCGGGACGGTCGAGCAGGCGCTGGCCCGGGTGCCCGCGCTGCGCCCGGACGTCGCGGTGCTGGACATGCGGCTGCCGGACGGCGACGGCGTGACGGTCTGCCGGGAACTGCGCTCGCGGATGCCGCAACTGGCCTGCCTGATGCTCACCTCCTTCGACGACGAGGAGGCGCTGCTCGACTCGATCATGGCGGGCGCGGCGGGCTACGTGCTCAAGCAGATCAGCGGCACCGACCTGGTCACCGCGATCCGCACGGTCGCCTCCGGGCAGTCGATGCTCGACCCGGGCGCGACGACCCGGCTGATGGCCCGGCTGCGCGGCGAGGCGCCCGCTCCCGCCCCGGAGTTCCCGCAGCTGACCGACCGGGAGCGGGAGATCCTGGCGCTGATCGGCGAGGGGCTCACCAACCGGCAGATCGGCGAGCGGGTGTTCCTGGCCGAGAAGACCGTGAAGAACCACATCTCGCGGCTGCTCGCCAAGCTCGGCGTCGAACGCCGCGTGCAGGCCGCGGTGATCGCCACCCAGACCCTGGCCGCCCAGCCCGGCGGCGGTGAACGGGGGCACTGAACGGGGGCACCGAACGGGGCCGTCCCCGTCTCCCCGGTGGGTGGCCGTCCGCCGTTCCGGGGCCGGGGTCGGGCCGGGGCCCGGGTCGGGCCGGGGCCGGAGTCGCGGGGCGTTACTTCGCCGCCGGGTACAGGTCCGGGTACAGCACCGACTCCAGTGGGTCGGGCCGGCCGATCTCCCGGGTCCGGCCCAGGGCTTCGGCGAGCGGGCCCTCCCCGGCGACGGCGAGGGCGGCCCCGGCCGCGGCGACGTAGCGGGCGCCGCGCCGTCGGGCCGCGCTGAGCAGCATGACGATCCGTTGGCCCTGCCCGGCGGTGCGCAACCCGGAGAGCACGGCGGGGAGTTCGGTGGGGTCGCGGTGCTCCGGGACGCTGCGGACGATCCGGCTGGCCAGGTCGTTCCGACCGCCGCTCTGGTACAGGGCGAGCAGCTCGCCGATCCGCTCCGCCGGCCAGGCCCGGGCCGCCGCCTCCACCCAGGCGTCGGACTGCCGGCTGCGGATCAGGTGCGCCAACTCCCGTTCCGGCCCGGCGAGTCGACCGGCGGCGTCCAGGGCGCGGATCCACTCCGCGTACTCCGTCTCCCCCGCGTCGGCGTCCGGCACCCGGCCCGGGACGGACACCGGCCCGGGGCGGGAGACGGGTACGGACGCGGGGGCGGGGGCGGGGGCGGGTACGGACGTGGGTAGGGGGGCGGACGCGGGGGCGGGTGGCGCGGGCTGCTCGGTGCGGGTGGCGCCGAACCGGGCCGACAGGGCGTGGAGCCGGTCGCGCTGCCCGGCTTCGCTCATTCCGGCGAACAGGGCGGGGAGTTCGGCGGGGTCGCGCTGTGCCGCCGCGAGTGCGGCGAGGCGGTCGGCGAGGTCGGCGCGCCCGGCGGTGTCGTACGCGCCGAGCAGGGCGGCGAGTTCGGCGGCGGGCCAGGCCCGGGCGGCGGCGGCGATCCAGGGGTCGCTGCGGTACTCGGCCCCGCCACGGGCCAACTCGCTCAGCAGTAGCGGCAGTCGGCCGTCAGCGGCCGAGGAGCGGATCCGGTCCGCGTACTCGTCCTGCCCCGGCCCGGGGCGGTGCGCCGGGGGGTCGAGCAGTGTCACGGGGGCGGTGGGCGTGCGGAGTCGGGGCGCGTCCCGCTCGGTGGGGGTGCGGACCGGGGCGGCCGGGGCGGCGGACAGCGGGCGGAGGCGCGCGGTGACCTCGGCGGCGGAGCGGGGCCGGTCCCCGGGCTCCTTGGCGAGCAGGTCGAGGACCAGCCGGTCGAGCTCCGGGGGGACCGGCCCGGGAGCCTCCGGTCCGGCCGGGCGGGCGGGTTCGGTGAGGTGGCGCATCATCAGGGCGGCGGGTGCCCCGGTGCCGAACGGCGGTCGTCCGGTGAGGAATTCGAAGAGCACGCAGCCCAGCGAGTACAGGTCGCCCCGGTGGTCGCCGGAGCGGCCGTGGAAGCGCTCGGGCGGCATGTACGCCGTGGTGCCCATCACCCGGCTGTGCGAGTCGCTGAGGCCCTCGGCGTACTTGGCGATGCCGAAGTCGAGGACCTTCAGCCTCCCGTTCGGGGCGAGGAACAGGTTGGCGGGCTTCAGGTCGCGGTGGATGACCTTGGCGGTGTGCGCGAAGGCGAGCGCGTCGCAGAGTTGCAGCATCCAGTCCAGCGCCTCGGCGACCGGCGGCGGCCCGTCCCGGCGCAGTCGGACCGCGAGGTCGGTGCCGGTGAGCAGTTCCATCACCAGGTAGACCGTCCCGTCCGGCTCCCGGTCCAGGTCGTGGACGGTGACGATCCCGGGGTGCGCGAGACCGGCGGACAGCCGCGCCTCGTTGAGGAAGCGTCCGGCCGCCCGGGGGTCGTGCGGCTGGTCGTCGTGCAGCAGCTTGACGGCGACCCGGCGGTGCAGCGTGACGTCCCAGCCCTGCCAGACCTGGCCCATCCCGCCGCGCCCGATCAGCTCGTCCAGGCGGTACCGCCCGGCGAGCACCCGCACCTCGGCCACCTCTGCCTCCCCGGTCTCCCCGGTCTCCCCGACCGGGCCCGGGAGTTCTGCCCCGGGCCGGCCCGTCCCGAAAGCTACCAGCTCGCGGTGACCGGTCCGGGCCCGTTCGGGAGGGTCGTCGGGGCGGGCCGGAGGGTGCCCGCCGCTGCCTGTCCTGGCCGCTGGCTAGGGTCTCCCCAGGTGGTCGGCCGGTTCGTGGCCGACCGGTGGGCCTGGAGGGGCTAGTGCGGCGCTGGGAGCTGGTCGGCGGCGGTTCGGCGAAGTTCTGGGAGGCCGGGGCGGAGGGGGCCTCGGTGCGGGTGCGGTACGGGCGGATCGGCTCCGAGGGGCGGCTCCAGGTCAAGGAGCTGGCCGATGCGGCGGCGGCCGGGGCGCACCTGGCGAAGCTGGTCGCGGAGAAGGAGCGCAAGGGTTACCTGGCGGTGGGCGGGGGCGCCGCGGTGGACGGGGGCGCCGCCGGGCCCGGCGTGCCTGTTGCCGCCGCCGGGGCCGCCGTGCCCACCGGGCCCACCGCGTCCGCCGCGACCGCCGCGCTCCCGGACGAGGACGCCTTCACGCTGCCCGAGAAGTGGCGCGGGTGGGTGGTGCCGCGCCGCCGGGACGGGGTGCCGGTGCCGCTGCCCGAGGGGTGGCCGGTGGTGGAGGCGGCGGAGGTGGCCGAGCTGGAGGTCCGGCGGGTGGCCGAGCAGGGCGAGGCGATCGAACGGGTGCTGACCGCCCCGGAGTCCGAGCCGGGGCCGGTGGCCGCCGTCCGGGCGTACCTGGGCGGGGCGCCGGACGCGGCGGGTCTGGCGACCGTCACCGCGATGGTCAGGCGACCGGGCCCGCGGGACTGGCTGGAGCGGGAGTTCGAGGGCTGGCGGGCACGCTTCGGCCTGGGCACGGCGGTGCGGACCGCCCTGGCGTCCCTGGAGGTGGACACCGCCCGGGCACTGCCGGACCAGTGGCGCGCCAGGGTGAGCGCGCTGGACCTGGAAGCTCCGGGCTACCACTCGATGGCACACCACTTCCGGCTGCTGGCAGTCGCCCGACGGGCCCTGGCCGCTGCCGACGGGCCCGAATACGCTTCCGTGGTGGCGGAGTTGGCACAGCTGCGGACCACGACGCCGCTGCGCCGGGCGGTGACCGCGTACCTGGTGCCGGAGCGGGCGGACTGGGTGGACGAGTGCCTGGCCGAGGCCCCGGCGTACGGGCCGCGGGGCGGTCCGGTGCTGCGCACGCTGCTGCTGTGCGCGCTCGGCGGCGCGGAGCAGGTGGAGCGGTTCGGGTCGACCGACATCAGGTCGTACCTGCACTGGGATCCCCAGGTGGTGGCCACCCTCGCCGACGGGACGGGGCCGGCCGCCGGGCGGCTGTTGGCGGGCACGCTGGACTGGCAGGTGGAGGGCGAGGCGATGCGCCGGTACGCCGAGTACCTGACCGAGTTCCCGACCGACGAGGCGATGGCCGGGCTGGTCGACCGGATCGCCGACAAGCACGTCCGGCTGGTGCTGCGGACCGCGGTGGGGCGCTACCCGGTGCGGGCGGTGCGCCTGCTGGCGGCGGCCGCGCGGCGCTCGGGCGCCGACGGGCGGGCGGCCCGGCAGTTGCTGAACGGGCAGGTGGCGAAGCTGCGTTCGCGGCTGCCGGAGATCCTGCCCCGGCTGGACGCGGAGAGCGCCGCGTTCGTGCTGGCCCTGGAGGGCGCCCGGGAGCCGCTGCCCGAGGCCCCGCCCGAACGGCTGCCCGCACTGCTGGTCGACCCGCCGTGGGAGCGCCGGCGCACCGCTCGCGGCCCGGTGGTGCTGACCGACGCAAGCGCCGACGAAGCCCCGGAACTGCACTGGCTGGAAGGCGAGTTGGAGCAGTTCGCGGACGGGTCCGGATACCGCCGGGAGTTCCCGCCGGACACCGACTGGGCCAGGCAGGCGAACCGGGCCGAGATCAGCGGCTCGTTCTGGGACCGCTGCCAGGTCCTGCTGAAGGGACCGGCCGAGGTCATGGCCCCGTACCTGGAGTCCTGGCACCCCCAACTCCTGGCGGATGCGGGCGAGTCGCTGATGCCGGTGCTGGCGAAGTACGGCACCGCCGCGCTGACGTTGCTGCACGGCGCGGCGCTGAGCAATCCGGCCCAGACCGCGCCGGTGCTGCTGCCGGTACGGGACGCGACCGTGGCGGGCGTGATGGCGGACGCCCTGCTGCGGCTCAAGTCCGTTCATTCGGTGGCCCGTTCGTGGTTCGCCCGGCACGGGGTGGCGGGGGCGCTGCTGCTGGTTCCGGCGGCGGTCGGCAGGGCCGGTCGGGAGCGGGCCGCGGCCGAGCACGCACTGCGGCTGGTGGCCGCCCGGCAGGGGGCGGAGGTGCTGACGGCGGCGGTCGCCGAGCGGTACGGCGAGCGGGTCGCGGCGGTGGTCGCGGGGCTGCTGGCGGCGGATCCGCTGGAGGCGGCACTGCCCGCGAAGCTGCCCGCGTTCCCGGACTGGCTGCGCGTCGAGGCCCTGCCGCAGGTGCTGCTGGCGGACGGGGGCGGTGCGCTGCCGGAGTCGGCGGTGCGGAACCTGCTGACCGTGCTGCAGTTGGGGAAGCTCCGCGAGCCGTACCCGGGGCTGGCGCTGGTCGCCCCGGCGCTGCGGGCCGACACCCTGGCGGCGTTCGGCTGGGCGCTGTTCGAGGAGTGGCGGCAGAGCGGGATGCCGGCCTCGGGCAGTTGGGCGCTGCACGCGCTGGGGGTGCTGGGTGATGACGCGACGGTGCGCCTGCTGACGCCGGTGGTGCGCGAGTGGCCGGGGCAGGGCGCCCACCAGCGGGCGGTGGAGGGGCTGGACGTGCTGGCCGTGATCGGCACGGACGCCGCGCTGCTGCACCTGCACGGCATCGCGCAGCGGGTGAAGTTCAAGGCGTTGAAGGCCCGCGCGCAGGAGAAGATCGCCGAGGTGGCGGAGGGCCTGGGCCTGACCGCCGAGCAGCTCGGCGACCGCCTGGTGCCCGACCTCGGCCTGGAGCCGGACGGCAGCACCGTCATCGACTACGGCAGCCGGACGTTCACCGTCGGCTTCGACGAGCAGCTGCGCCCGTACGTGAAGGACGCCGACGGCAAGCGCCGCAAGGACCTGCCCGCCCCGGGCGTCAAGGACGACGCTGAACTCGCCCCCGCCGAACGCAAGCGGTTCGCCGCCCTGAAGAAGGACGCCCGCACCCTGGCGGCCGACCAGAGCGCCCGGCTGGAGGCCGCGATGGTCGCCGAACGCACCTGGAGCGCGGGCGAGTTCACCGACCTGCTGGTCGCCCACCCGCTGCTCGGACACCTGGTGCGCCGGCTGGTCTGGACGGCGGCTCCGGCCGGGGGCGACGACGGCACCGCGTTCCGGGTCGCCGAGGACCGCAGCTACGCCGACGTCCACGACGGGCCGTTCGCGCTGCCCCCGGACGCGGTCGTCCGACTCGCCCACCCGCTGCACCTGGCACCCGCGGACCTCGCCGCCTGGGCCGAGCTGTTCGCGGACTACGAGATCCTCCAACCCTTCCGCCAACTGGGCCGCCCGGTCGCCGCGTTGACCGAGGAGGAGGCCGCCGGGCACCGACTGCGCCGGTTCGAGGGGCACACCGTGCCGGTCGGGCGGCTGCTCGGGATGACCAAGCGCGGCTGGCGGCGCGGCGAACCGCAGGACGCGGGCGTGGAGTGCTGGATCCACAAGCCGCTGCCGAACGGCCGCCACCTGGTGATCGAGATCCAGCCGGGCATCACGGTCGGCCTCCCCAACGAGTTCGGCGACCAGACCTTCACGGCGGTCCGGCTCGACACCGATCCGGACGACCACTGGCGCACCGGCCGCACCCTCGTCCGGCTCGGCGAACTGGACGCCGTCACCGCCTCCGAACTGCTGGTCGACCTGGAGGAGTTGACCTCGGGCTGACAACGCCGCCGCCTGCTCCTCCGTCCGGGTCAGTGCGCCGGTCTCGCGCGGCTCGCGGCCCCGCCGCACCAGCGGCAGGCCGCGCGGCCGACCCGGGGTCGACCGGCTTGGGCGTGCCGAGCGCGTTCGCGGCGTCCCAGCGGTGCACCGGGGCCACCCGGGGGCGTCGGTGGGCTTCGTTAGGGTCTCCTCGCGGTAATGGGCTTGATCGTTCGGGGAGTTGGAGGAGCGCGTGCGGCACGGGGGACGGGACGGCAGGGGTGGCGGTGCGGTGGTGGCGGACGGGTGCGGCGGGCTGCCGGACGAGGACGCCTTCGAGCTGCCGGCGGCGTGGCGCGCGCAGGTGCTGCCGCTGCGCCGGCGCGGGGCGCCCGCCCCCGCGACGGAGGAGTGGCCGTCGGTGGACCCGGAGGACGCCTGGCAGCGGGAGGCCCGGGCGCTGAACGGCCTGGCGGAGGGGATCGAGTGGCTGATGGCCGACGAGCTGTCCGCCCCCGGGCCGGCAGCCGCCCTCCGGGCCTACCTGGACGGGGCGGAGGACCCGCTCGGAGCGGCGGTGGCCGCCGAGATCATCCGCGGCTCGACCGAACGGGCGGCCCTGCGGCAGGAGTTCGCGGACCGAGTGGCCTGGGCCGGGCTGCCCTTCGAGGTGCGGGCGGTGCTGGCCGCCTTCGAGGCGGCCCTCGCCCGGTGGTGGACGGGCTCCGACCACCACTACTGGCTGGCCGTCCTGGACCTGGAGGGCGACGTCTACTTCGACCTGACCGCGCAGTACGGTCTGCTGGCCGTCGCCCGGCAGGCCCTCGCCGAGGTGCCCGAGGACGAGTACGCGACCGTGGTCGGGGAGTTGGCGCCGCTGCGGACCACGCCGGTGCGCCGGGCGGCGATCGCGCACCTGGTGCCGGAGCGGGCGGACTGGGTGGACGAGTGCCTGGCCGAGCTGCCCGCGCACCGCGGCCGGACGGCCACCGTGCTGCACACCCTGCTGATGTCCGCGCTCAGCAGCACGGAGCAGTTGGAACGGCTCCAGGCCCAGCGGGGCGGCGCCTCCCCCCGCTGGACGCCCCGGCTGGTGGTCACCCTGGTCGACCGGGCCGGGCCCGCGGTGCTGGCCCCGCTGCTGGCCGAGCTGGAGCGGGGCCCGGAGTCCCGACTGCACGAACTCGCCGATCTGCTGGCCGAGTTGCCGACCGACGGGGCGATGCGCCTGCTGGTCCGCGCGAGCGGGGACCCGCACTCCCGCCGGCACCTGCTGGCGGCGGTACGGCGCTTCCCGGCGCGGGCGGTGCGCGTCCTGGCGGCGGCCGTGCGGGACGGCCTCGGCGGCCCGGGGGTCCGGGAACTGCTCGACCGGCACGTCCGGCTGTGGCGTTCGCGGCTGCCGGAGATCCTGCCCCGGCTGGACCCGGAGGGCGCCGCGTTCGTACTGTCGTTGGACGGCGCCCGGGAGCCGCTGCCCGAAGCCCCGCCCGAGCGGCTGCCCGCGCTGCTGGCCGAGCCGCCGTGGGAGCGCCGGCGCACCGCCCGCGAACCGGTGGTGCTGACCGGCCTGGCCGTCGAGCAGCACCCGCAACTGGTCTGGCGGGACGGCGAGTCGGCCGCCTACGCGGGCGGCGGCGACCCGTACTGGCGGTACCCGGCGGGCACCGACTGGGCCGAGGTGCTCGGGGAGTTGTCGCCGGGCGTCTTCGACTGGCGGATGGCCAGGCTGCTGGCCTGGGGCCCGGCCGAACTGGTGGCGCCGTACCTGGCGGACTGGCAGCCGTCGGAGTACCTGAGCCACGGCGGCCACCTGCGGCAGATCCTCGGACGGCACGGCACCGCCGCGCTGCGGCTGCTGCGCTTCGCCGCCCGGGAGCGGCCGGAGGAGGTCGCCCCGGCGCTGCTGCCGGTGCTGGACCCGGCCGTGGCGGGTCTGATGGCGGGCCTGCTGCGGCTCAAGTCGGCCCAGCCGGCGGCGCGTTCGTGGTTCGCTCGGCACAAGGTGGCGGGGGCGCTGCTGCTCGTCCCGGCGGCGCTCGGCCCGGTGGGCCCGGAGCGGCAGGCCGCGGAACACGCACTGCGCCGGGTCGCGGCGGCCCGGGGCGCGGACGCGCTGTTGGCGGCGGTGGCCGAGCGGCACGGCGAGGAGGCCGCGGCGGCGGTCGCGGACGCCCTGGGCCCCGGCGCCCTGCTGCGGACGCTGCCCGCCCGGCTGCCGGTGCTCCCGGAGTGGCTGCGCACCGGCGTGCTGCCGCAGCTGCTGCTGGCCGACGGCGGCGGGGCGCTGCCGGAAGCCGCGGTGCGGAACCTGCTGGCCATGCTGCAACTGGGCCGGTCGCACGACCCGTACCCCGGCCTGGCGGCGGTCGTACCGGCACTGCGGGCGGATTCGGCGGCCGCCTTCGGCTGGGCGCTGTTCACCGAGTGGCAGCGCAACGGTGCTCCGCCCAGGGCCAGTTGGGCGCTGCACGCGCTCGGCGAACTCGGCGACGACGACACCGCCCGCCGACTGGCCCCGCTGCTGCCCCGGCTCTCCCACCAGCGCCAGGTGGACGCCCTGGACGTGCTGGTGTCCCTCGGCGGCCCGGAGGCCCTGGCGCAGTTGCACGGCGTGGCCAGGGCCGCGAAGTCCTCCGCGCTCGGGGAGCGGGCCCGGGAGCGGGTGTCGGAAGTCGCCGAGGCGCTGGACCTGACGGCCGAGCAGCTCGCCGACCGGCTGGCCCCGGGCCTGGGCCTGGACCCGGACGGCCGCACGGTGATCGACTACGGCAGCCGGACGTTCACCGTCGGCTTCGACGAGCAGGTGCGGCCGTACGTGCTGGACCCGGCGGGCAGGCGGCGCAAGGCGCTGCCCGCGGCGGCGGCCGCGGACGACCCGGAGCTGGCGGCGGCCGGGCGGCGGCGGTTCACCGCGCTGAAGAAGGACGCCCGGGCCTTCACGGCCGAGCGGACGGCCCGGCTGCGGAACGCGATGACCGCCGAACGCACCTGGAGCGCGGGCGAGTTCACCGGCCTGCTGCTCGCCCACCCGCTGCTCGGCCGGCTGGTGCGCGGGCTGCTCTGGACGGCGGACGGCGCCGCGTTCCGGGTCGCCGAGGACGGGACCTTCGCCGACGTCCGCGACGAGCCGTTCGCGCTGCCGCCGGGTGCGGTCGTCCGGCTCGCCCACCCGCTGCACCTCACGGCCGCGGACCTCGCCGCCTGGGCAGAGCTGTTCGCGGACTACGAGATCGTCCAGCCGTTCCCGCAACTCGCCCGTCCCGTCCTCGGGTTGACGGAGCAGGAGGCCGCCGGGCACCGGCTGCGCCGGTTCGAGGGGCGCACCGTCCCGGTCTGGCGGCTGCTCGCCCTGACCGGGCGCGGCTGGCAGCACGTCGAGCCTTCGCGCAGCTACCGCGGGGTGGCGGAGCGGTTCCACCGGCCGCTGCCGGACGGCCGCCACCTGGTGCTCGCGCTCGACCCGGGCCTCCGGGTCCACTCCCCCGCCGAGGCGGTCGAGCAGACCCTCGAAACGGTGTGGCTCGGCGCTTCCTCCGGCTCCTACCGGCCGGAGCACCAGGAGGCCGGCGCGCGGCTCGGCGACCTGCCGCCCGTCCTCGTCTCCGAGCTGCTGGCCGACCTGGAGGAGCTGACGGCCGGGCCGCGGTAGCCGAGCCGTGCGGGAGCATCGGCGGGCCTGGCCAGGGTCTCCCCCGGTGTCCGACTCGCCCACCCGCTGCACCTGGCACCCGCGGATCTCGCCGCCTGGGCCGAACTCCTCGCGGACTACGAGATCATCCGACCCTGCCCCCAACTCGGGCGCACGGTGCGGGGGTTCACCGAGCAGGAAGCGGCCGGGAGCCGACTGCGCCGGTTCGAGGGGCACACCGTGCCGGTCGGGCGGCTGCTCGGGATGACCAAGCGCGGCTGGCGGCGCGGCGTCCCCCTGGAGGCGAACGTGGAGCGCTGGATCCACAAGCCGCTGCCGGACGGCCGCCACCTGGTGCTCGAACTCGACCCGGGCATCACGGTCGGCGCCGCCGTCCACCTCGGCGACCAGACCTTCACGGCCGTGCGGCTCGACACCGATCCGGACGACCACTGGCGCACCGGCCGCACCCTCGTCCGGCTCGGCGAACTGGACGCCCTGACCGCGTCCGAACTGCTGGCCGAACTGGAGGAGTTGACCTCCTCCTGAGCCCGGCTGCGGGCGGGCCGGGCGCACGGTTCCGGCCACCTTGCCCGCGCGGCCCCGGCGGTCTGCCGGGGTGGAACGCGACGGGTGGGGCGGCCGGTGGTGAGTGCGGGTGGGCGCTGGGGCGGGACGGGGTGGCGGGCCCCGTGGGGCGGGCCCGGGATCGGCCGGGACCGGGCGCACCGGGGGGCTGGGCGGCCGGGGTCCGCCGCTCCTAGCATGTAGTCGCCGCCGGGCCGGGCCCTGCGGCGGTGGCCGCCCCGCGGCCGGACGCCGTGGCAGCCGGCGTCGAGGACAGCACCGGGCGCCCGGGTTCCGTGACCGCGCCCGGGTTCCACCGCGCACCGCGGCGCTCCCGCGGTGACGTCGGGCTCCCCGCTCCGAACCGTTCGACCCGTTCCGAACCGTTCGACCCGTCCGGCTCCGGCACCTCGCAAGCCCCGGCAGTTCGCAGACCCCGGCACCTCGCAGACCCGGCTCACCACGGGCCCGGCCCCGGCACACCGCCGACCGGTCCGCGTCCGGCCGACCGGCCTGCGTCCAGCCGGTCGGCCCGCGCCCCACCGGTGCGCACCGGACGGGAATCACCAGCGCACGTCCCGCACGCAGTCGGCACCCGTCCTCACCACCCTGGGGGTCAACGCCCATGCCCGTCCGTCCCGCCGCGCCCGTACGCGGCTCCCTCCGCCTCGTCCCGCTCGTCCTGGCCCTGCTGGCCGCCCTGCTGGCGGTGGCCGTTCCGGCGGCCGCCCCGGCGCACGCCGCGGTGCCCGACCGGTGGGGCTTCGCCTACCTGGACAACCCGACGCCGCCGCCCGGCTACGTCCCCGACCCCTCGCGCCAGTGGGGCAGTTGGCCCACTCCGGCGACCAACCCGGTCAAGGTCGACCAGACCGGCACCGGCACGTACACGGTGCACTTCCCGCTGATCGCCGGCCCGGGCGGGGTCGCGCACGCCACCGCCGTCAACCGCACCGGCACCTGGTGCCAGATCCAGGGCTGGGGCACCGCCGGCACCGGACTGGACGTCAAGGTGGCCTGCTACAACCCGGGCGGCGCGCCGGACAACTCGCCGTTCACGGTGCTGTTCAGCAGCAGCACCGGCACGCCCCCGCCGCCCGGCGGCGACTACGGCTACCTGTACTCGCTGCCCTCCGGCGCGCTGCTCTCGCAGTACAACTCCGCGGGCGGGGCGAACACCTCCGGCCACGGCTCGACCGGCCTGTGGAAGGCCTGGCTGCCCGGCCTGGGCTCCTCGGTCGAGGTCGGCGACGTGCAGGTCACCGCGGTCGACGCCGCGCAGGGCGCGCGCTGCAAGGTCGCGGCCTGGTACCCGGCGAGCACCGGGCAGACCTTCCTGGTGGCCTGCTTCGACTCCACCAACACGCCGTACGACACCGCCTGGACGCTCAGCTACTCGGTCAAGCGGGCGGTGCACGGCCCGGCGTTCCCGCCGAAGTCCTTCGGGTACCTCTGGTACAACGGCACCGTGCCGGCCGGGACGAACTTCAACTCGGTGGGCGGCACCAACACGCTGAGCACCGGCGTCCCGTCCGCGGTGCTGATGCCCGGTGTGGCCGTCCCGTCCGACCACGCGCAGGTCACCGCGTACGGCAGCGGCCCCGGCTGGTGCCAGCTCGCCCTGCCCTGGACGCGCAGCTCGGGCACGGTGAAACTCGCCCCGCTGTGCTTCAACCCGGGCGGCTCGCCGGTGGTGGCGCCGTTCCTGCTGGCCTACACCTCCGCGTTCTGAGCCACCTCCTGACGCTCCGTCAGATGCCGCCCCGATGCCGCCGGTTCCGGTGGTGTCGGGGCGGCTGGCTAGGGTGTGGCGGTGATCGATCATCGGGGTACGGGCGCGGGTACGGGCGCGGGCGCGGGTACGGGCACGGGTACGGGCGCGGGAGGCGCGGTGCGGCAGGGGGAGCCGGTCGGCGGGGCGGAGCGGGAGGACGCGTTCGAGTGGCCGGCGGCCTGGCACGCGCTGGTGGTGCCGCGGCGCGGTGGCGGCGCGTCCTCGCCCGCGGTGTGGCCGGGCCCGGCGGCGGTGGCCGCCGAGGACGCGCTGATCGACGGGCACCGGGAGCGGTTCGAGCGGGTGAGCGTGGCCGCGGACTCCGACGGGGAGCTGGTCCGGGCGGCCCGGGCCTACCTGGGCGGCGCCCCGGACGCGCTGGGCGCGGCCTGCGTCGCCGCGATACTGCCCCCGCTGCACGCGGAGGACCACGCGGGCGGGGCGCTGCTGGTGGACGCCTGGACGGCGCGGCACGGGCTGGCGTTCGCCGTCCGGGCCGCCCTGGCGACGCTGGACGTCGGCTTCCGGCGGGCCGGGCCCGGCCACCCGGCGCCGGCCCTGACGGCGGCGGCCCCCGACGCGTACGGCTACGGCGCCGAGCAGACCAAGGTGCTGCGCTGGGCCCGCCACCTGCTGTCGGTCGCCGACGCCCCCGCCCACCGGGAGGCCCGGGCGGCGGCCGGGGCGGAGCGGTCGGGCGGGTACCTGCGGCGGCTGGGCACCGCGTACCTGTTCCCGGAGGCCGAGGGCTGGGTGGACACCTGGATCGACGAGCTGCCGCACCACCAGCGCGAGCCGCTGCGGGCGCTGCTGCCGGCCTCGCTCGGCAGCCGGGCGCAGGCCGTCCGGCTGGCGCCGCTGCTGGACCGGTTCAGCTGGTCGGCGGAGTCGGCGGCGACCGTCGCGGACGGCCTCGGGACGGACGCGGTGCCGCTGCTCGCCGGGGCGCTGCGCCGGCTCGACAGCGGTGACGAGGCGCCCCGACTGGCCGGGCTGCTCCTGGAGTTCCCCTCCGACGAGGCGTTCGGGGCGCTGCTGGGACGGGTGGACGACAAGTCGGTGGCGCCGGTGCTGTGGCAGGCGGTGGAGCGCTACCCGGTGCGCGCGCTGCGCCTGCTGGCGGCGGCCGCCCGGGACGGCGGGGCGACCGCGCGCCACCTGCTGGAGCGGCAGCTGCGCTCCCGCACCGGGGACGCGGCGGAGCTGATCGGCGGGCTCGACCCGGCCGCGGCCGGGTTCGTGCGCACGCTGCCCGCCGCGGGCCCGGCCGGTGCGGGACCGGCCGGTGCGGTGGCCGGGGAGCGGGAGTGGCCCGCCGTACTGGCGTCCCCGCCGTGGGAGCGGCCCCGTCCGGCCGGGCGGCCGGAGGTGGTGGCGGTGGCCGTCGACGGGTCGTCCGCGCTGCACTGGCAGGACGGCGAGCGGGAGTCGTGGATGGCGGAGGCGCTCGACTCCCACGAGTGGCGCACCCACCCCGACGACACCGACTGGGCCGTGGTCGGGCCGGAGGCGTTCCGCACGGCCACGAACTCGCTGACCGTCTGCCGGCTGCTCTGGCAGGCCCCGGTGGAGGTGATGTCCCCGCTGTTGCCGGAGTGGCGGCCCGAGCTGAACCCCGGGGCGGACGTGCTGCGCCCGGTGGTCGCCAAGTACGGCGCGGCGGCCGTGCCCGTGGCGCTGCACGCCGTCGGGCTGCGGCCCGCGCAGCTGGCGCCGCTGCTGCTGCCGGTGCTGGACGTGGCGGCGGCCCGGCTGATGGCGCAGGGCCTGTCCACC
>NZ_JBSGET010000071.1:0-41545 GCF_053603035.1 Kitasatospora sp. NPDC004272
GGAGCAGGTCGCGGCTGCCGCGACCTGCTCCGCACGCCCCTTCCGCGCACCCGGACCGCCGCGTCCCAACCGGTGAGGCGATGTGCCTTGCGACACTTGGGGGAGGTAGGGTCATCAGTGGTCGGGGACAACCCAAATTTCACCCCCGTCGGGCTCCGGCCCGACGTACCTAAGAGGAGATCGGTTCGTGACGATCCGGGTAGGCATCAACGGGTTCGGCCGCATCGGCCGCAACTTCTTCCGTGCGGTCAAGTCCCAGGGCGCTGACATCGAGATCGTCGGTGTCAACGACCTGACCGACACCAAGACGCTGGCTCACCTGCTCAAGTACGACACCACTCTCGGTACCTTCCCCGGCGAGGTCTCGCACACCGAGGACAGCATCACCGTCGACGGTCACACCTTCAAGGTCACCGCCGAGCGCGACCCCGCCAACCTTCCCTGGGCCGCCCTGGGCGCCGACATCGTCGTCGAGTCCACCGGCATCTTCACCAAGGCCGATGCTGCGAAGAAGCACATCACCGCCGGTGCCAAGAAGGTCATCATCTCGGCTCCCGCCAGCGACGAGGACATCACCATCGTCCTGGGCGTCAACGAGGACAAGTACGACGCGGCGGCGCACGACATCATCTCGAACGCCTCCTGCACCACCAACTGCGTGGCGCCGATGGCGAAGGTCCTGCACGAGAACTTCGGCATCGTCAAGGGCCTGATGACCACCGTGCACGCCTTCACCAACGACCAGGTCACCCTGGACTTCCCGCACAAGGACCTGCGTCGCGCCCGCGCCGCCTCGCAGAACATCATCCCGACCTCGACCGGTGCCGCCAAGGCCACCGCGCTGGTCCTGCCGGAGCTCAAGGGCAAGCTGGACGGCACCTCGCTGCGCGTCCCGGTCCCGACCGGCTCCATCACCGACCTGGTGGTCACCCTGGAGCGCGAGGTCACCAAGGACGAGGTCAACGCCGCCTTCCAGAAGGCCGCGCAGGAGGGCCCGCTCAAGGGCTACCTGGCGTACACCGAGGACCCGATCGTCTCCTCGGACATCGTCAACGACCCGCACTCCTGCATCTTCGACTCGCAGCTGACGATGGTCCAGGGCAACCAGGTCAAGGTGCTCGGCTGGTACGACAACGAGTTCGGCTACTCCAACCGCCTCGTCAACCTGGTCTCCCTCGTCGGCGACCAGCTCTGATCGCAGCGGTAGCTGACGTGAGGTAAGGGGCAGGGCCCGGACGGCTGTGTTCGCCGACCGGGCCCTGCCCGCTGCGCCCGCCCCCCTCGTCCGTCCTACCCCTCCGGTGACCCGCCGCCGTGTCGCCGTCTGCCGTTTTCATCCCTTGAGGAGCAAGACCGTGAAGACGCTCGAAGACCTGGAGGTCTCCGGCAAGCGGGTGTTCGTCCGCGCCGACCTCAACGTGCCGCTGTCCGGTGACACCATCACCGACGACGGCCGGATCCGCGCCGTCGCGCCGACCATCGCCAAGCTCGTCGAGCGCGGCGCGCGCGTCGTCGTCGCCTCCCACCTGGGCCGCCCCAAGGGCGAGCCGGACCCGAAGTTCTCCCTCGCGCCGGTGGCCGTCCGCCTCGGCGAGATCCTCGGCCGCCCGGTGGCGTTCGCCACCGACACCGTCGGGGACAGCGCGAAGGCCACCGTCGCCGCCCTCGGCGACGGCGAGGTCACGCTGCTGGAGAACCTGCGCTTCAACGCCGGCGAGACCTCCAAGGACGACGCCGAGCGCGGCGCGTTCGCCGACGCCCTGGCCGCCCTCGCGGACCTGTACGTCGGCGACGGCTTCGGCGCGGTGCACCGCAAGC
The DNA here is from genome assembly GCF_053603035.1 of Kitasatospora sp. NPDC004272. Lineage (NCBI taxonomy): Bacteria > Bacillati > Actinomycetota > Actinomycetes > Kitasatosporales > Streptomycetaceae > Kitasatospora > Kitasatospora sp. NPDC004272. Next base: position 1,819 of record NZ_JBSGET010000071.1, read on the forward strand.
ACGCCTCCGTCTACGACCTCCCGGCCCGGCTGCCGCACGCGGTCGGCGACCTGATCGCCACCGAGGTGGGCGTCCTCAAGCGCCTCACCGAGGACGTGGCCCGCCCGTACGTGGTGGTGCTCGGCGGCTCGAAGGTCTCCGACAAGGTCGGCGTGATCGAGAACCTGCTCGGCAAGGCCGACCGGATCCTGATCGGCGGCGGCATGATGTACACCTTCATCGCGGCCCAGGGCCACGGCGTGGGTGCCTCGCTGCTCCAGGAGGACCAGATCCCGGTCGTCCAGGACTACCTGAAGCGCGGCGCCGAGCAGGGCGTGGAGTTCGTGATCCCGCTGGACACCGCGGTGTCGGGCAGCTTCCCGGACGTCAAGACCGGCGCCCCGGTCGAGGACTACGCGGTCGTCGACGTGGACGCGATCCCGGACGGCGCGCTCGGCCTGGACATCGGCCCGAAGACCGCGCAGCTGTTCGCGGAGAAGATCGCCGACGCGAAGACCGTGTTCTGGAACGGCCCGATGGGCGTCTTCGAGCACCCCGCCTTCGCGGACGGCACCCGGGCGGTCGCCCAGGCGCTGCTCGACTCCGACGCGTTCACCGTGGTCGGCGGCGGCGACTCGGCGGCGGCGGTCCGCACCCTGGGCTTCGACGAGACGAAGTTCGGACACATCTCGACCGGCGGTGGCGCGAGCCTTGAGTACCTGGAGGGCAAGACCCTTCCCGGTCTCGCCGCCCTGGAGGACTGAGAAAGACATGACTGAGCGTCTCCCGCTGATGGCGGGCAACTGGAAGATGAACCTCGACCACCTTGAGGCCATCCAGCACACCCAGAAGCTGGCGTTCTCGCTGGCCGACAAGGACTACGAGGCCGTCGAGGTCGCCGTCCTGGTCCCGTTCACCGACCTGCGCTCCGTGCAGACCCTGGTCGACGGCGACAAGCTGAAGCTCAAGTACGGCTCGCAGGACATCTCCCAGCACGACGGCGGGGCCTACACCGGCGAGGTGTCCGGCCCGATGCTGGCGAAGCTGAAGGTCGCCTACGCGGTGATCGGCCACTCCGAGCGCCGCCAGTACCACGGCGAGAACGAGGAGATCGTCAACGCCAAGGTGAAGGCCGCCTACCGCAACGGGATCACCCCGATCCTGTGCATCGGCGAGCCGCTGGAGGTCCGCAAGGCCGGCACCCACGTCGAGTACACCCTGGCCCAGCTCGACGGCGCCCTGGACGGCGTCCCGGCGTCCGACGCCGAGAGCGTCGTCGTCGCGTACGAGCCGGTCTGGGCGATCGGCACCGGCGAGGTGGCCACCCCCGAGGACGCGCAGGAGGTCTGCGGCGCGATCCGGGCCCGCCTCGCCGAGCTGTACGGCGCCGAGCTGGCCGACAAGGTCCGCGTGCTGTACGGCGGTTCGGTGAAGTCCTCCTCGGCGGCCGGCCTGATGGCCAAGCCCGACGTGGACGGCGGCCTGATCGGCGGTGCCTCGCTGGACGCCGACGAGTTCGTCAAGATCGTGCGTTACCGCGAGCAGGCAGTAGGCTAACGCCCCTGCCACCACGTAGGCTTTGGGGCCGGACCGCGCGGAGCGGGCCCGGCCCCTTCGCCGAAGAATTGAGAGAGTTGGTCCCGTGGTAGTTATCGGGTTCGAGTGTGCTCTGATCGCCCTGAGCTTGATCATGATCCTGTTGGTGCTGCTCCACAAGGGCAAGGGTGGCGGCCTGTCCGACATGTTCGGCGGCGGTGCGTCCTCGACCGGCGGCGGGTCCGCGGTGGCCGAGCGCAACCTCGACCGGATCACCGTGATCGTCGGCCTCGCCTGGTTCGCGTGCATCGTGGTCCTCGGGCTGCTGCTCAAGTCCAACTGACACCATCTCGGCGGGCGATGGTGGCGATGGCTTAACTCCCGCTTACACTAGGACGACTTCGCCACCGTCCGCCCAGCCGCGGCCGGACGGCACCAGCACGCAGGGAGTCAGACCGTGGCAAGTGGCAACGCGATCCGAGGCAGCAGAGTCGGCGCCGGCCCGATGGGCGAAGCGGAGCGCGGCGAGTCCGCCCCCCGCAACCGCATCTCGTTCTGGTGCGCCAACAAGCACGAGACGCGCCCGAGTTTCGCCGCCGAGGCGGCCATCCCGGACACCTGGGACTGCCCGCGCTGCGGGTTCCCGGCCGGCCAGGACGAGCACAACCCGCCCGCCCCGGCCCGCAACGAGCCCTACAAGACCCACCTCGCCTACGTCCGCGAGCGCCGCACCGACGCGGACGGCGAGGCGATCCTCGCCGAGGCGCTGGCCAAGCTGCGCGGCGAGATCTGAGCACGGCACGCACGAAGGGCGCCACCGGTCACCGGTGGCGCCCTTCGCGTCGTTGCGGTCGGGAAACCGACTCAGGCGGGCTTGCCCGCCGCCGCCCCGTCCAGCAGCCAGAGCGTCCGCTCGGTGCCGGTGACCGCGCCGGCCGGGGCCGTGGCGGCTCCGGGGGCGGTGCGGGCCAGGGCCACCGCGTCCGCCTTGTCCGCGCCGGCCGCCAGCAGCCACACCTGGCGGGCGTGGTGCAGGGCGGGCAGGGTCAGCGAGAGGCGGGTGGGCGGCGGCTTGGGGGAGTCGTGCACGGCGATGACGGTGGCGTCGGTCCGCTCGACCCCGGGGTGGCCGGGGAAGAGCGAGGCGACGTGCGCGTCGGGGCCGACGCCGAGCAGCAGCACGTCGAAGACCGGGAGGCGTTCGCCGGGGTCGGCGGCCGCGGCCAGGTCGGCGGCGTACCGCTCGGCGGCGTCCTCGGCCGGGGTGCTGCCGTCGGCCGGGGGCATCTCGTGCACCCGGGCGCCGAGCGGCCGGACGGCGTCCAGGAACGCGGCGGCCTGCACCGCGTTGCGCTCCGGGTCGCCGGCCGGCAGGTAGCGCTCGTCGCCCCACCACAGGTCGACGTGCGCCCAGTCGACCGCGTCGCGCGCCGGGTGGGCGGCGAGCGCGGCCAGCAGGGCGTTGCCGTTGCGGCCGCCGGTGAGCACCAGGTGTGCGGTGCCGCGGGCGGCCTGGGCGTCGGCCAGCACGGTCAGCAGCCGGGCGGCCGCCGCCTGGGCGAGCAGCGCCGCGTCCCGGTGGACCAGGACGAGGTCGCCGCTCACTGCCCGCTCCGCTTGCGCGGGGCGGGCTTCTCGGCGGCGGACGCCTTCTTGGCGGCCGTGGCGGTCTTCTTGGTGGCGGCCTTCGCGGCGGCCGGGTCGGCGGCCTCGGCCACGGCCTCGACCTCGGCCTCCTCCGGATCCACCGCCGCGGGGGCCTCGGCCTCCACCGTGCCGCCGGGGCCCGCGTGCTCGACTCCGGCGATCCGCTCGCGCAGCCGGTCGACCGGGGTGCGGACGGCGGTGGCGTAGATGTCGTCGGGGTCGAGGCGGCGCAGCTCCTCGGCGATCAGCTCGGCGGTGTCGCGGCGCTTGAGCGCGACCATCCGGTCGGGCGCGCCGGGCATGCAGAGCGTGCCGAGCAGGCCGTCGGGACGGTCGAGGGTGATGTCGCCGTCCGCGGTGCGCAGCCGGACGGCGGTGATGCCGGGGCCGCCGGTGACGACCCGCTCGACCGGGACGCGCAGGCGGTTGTGCAGCCACAGGCCGAGCAGCTCGACGCTGGGGTTGTACGACTCGCCCTCGACCACGGCGCCGGTGATGGTGACCTCGCGCTGGTCCAGGGCGGCGGCCAGCATGGAGCGCCAGCCGGTGATCCTGGTCCAGGCGAGGTCGGTGTCGCCGGGGGTGTAGCCGGCCGCCCGCTGGGCGAGCTGGCCGACCGGGGACTCGGCGGTCACCGCGTCGGTGATGCGCCGCTGGGCGAGCGCGCCCAGCGGGTCCTGGGCGGGGTTGAGCGGCGCGTTGTCCGGCCACCAGACCACCACGGGGGCGTCCGGCAGCAGCAGCGGCAGCACCACGGACTGGGCGTGCGCGGCGAGTTCGCCGTGCATCCGCAGCACGACCGTCTCGCCGCTGCCCGCCTCGGTGCCGACCAGGATCTCCGCGTCGAGCCGGGTCTCGGCCCGGGCGCGGGGGGAGCGGCCGGCCCGCTTGATGACGGCCAGGATGCGCGAGGGGTGCTCGCGGGAGGCGTCGTTGGCGGCCTTGAGGGCGTCGTAGGCGCTGCCCTCGTCGGTCACGATGACCAGGGTCAGCACCATGCCGGCGGCGGTCGAGCCGCTGGCCCGGCGGGCGTCCATCATGGTCGCGTTGATCTTGCTGGACGTGGTGTCGGTCAGGTCGATCTTCATGGGCGGCGCCAGCTCCTGCCGTCTCGTGCGAGCATCTCGTCCGCCTCGACCGGGCCCCAGGTGCCGGCCGGGTACTGCGCGGGCTTCCCGTTGGCGTCCCAGTACTGCTCGATCGGGTCGAGGATCTGCCAGGACAGCTCGACCTCCTGGTGCCGGGGGAAGAGGTTCGCGTCGCCGAGCAGGACGTCCAGGATGAGGCGCTCGTACGCCTCGGGGCTGGACTCGGTGAAGGACTCGCCGTAGGCGAAGTCCATCGTGACGTCGCGGACCTCCAGCGCGGTGCCGGGGACCTTCGAGCCGAACCGCACGGTGACGCCCTCGTCCGGCTGGACGCGGATCACCAGGGCGTTCTGGCCGAGCTCCTCGGTGGCGTAGGAGTCGAACGGCAGGTACGGGGCGCGCTGGAAGACCACCGCGATCTCGGTGACCCGCCGGCCCAGCCGCTTGCCGGTGCGCAGGTAGAACGGGACGCCCGCCCAGCGCCGGTTGTTGATCTCCAGCTTGATGGCGGCGTAGGTGTCGGTCTTGGACTCGGGGTTGATGCCGTCCTCGTCCAGGTACCCGAGCACCTCCTCGCCGCCCTGCCAGCCCGCCGCGTACTGGCCGCGCACGGTGTGCGCGCCCAGGTCGGCGGGCAGCTTGACGGCGCTGAGCACCTTCAGCTTCTCGGCGACCAGCGCCTTCGGGTGGAAGGACGCCGGCTCCTCGATGGCGGTCAGCGCCATCAGCTGCAGCAGGTGGTTCTGGATGACGTCACGGGCGGAGCCGATGCCGTCGTAGTAGCCCGCCCGGCCGCCGATGCCGATGTCCTCGGCCATGGTGATCTGCACGTGGTCGACGTACGACCGGTTCCAGATCGGCTCGAACATCTGGTTGGCGAAGCGCAGCGCCAGGATGTTCTGGACGGTCTCCTTGCCCAGGTAGTGGTCGATCCGGAAGACCTCGTCCCGGGGGAAGACCTCGTGGACGATCCGGTTCAACTCCTGGGCGCTGGCCAGGTCGTGGCCGAACGGCTTCTCGATCACGGCCCGGCGCCAGGAGCCCGGCGCCGGGTCGGTCAGACCGTGCTTCTTCAACTGCTGGACCACGGTCGGGAAGAACTTCGGCGGCACCGAGAGGTAGAACGCGAAATTGCCGCTGGTGCCCTGCGCCCGGTCGAGGTCCTCGATGGTGCGGCGCAGGGTGTCGAACGCCTCGTCGTCGCCGAAGTCGCCCTGGACGAAGCGCATGCCCTTGGCGAGCTGCTCCCAGACCTCCTCCCGGAAGGGCGTGCGGGCGTGCTCCTTGACGGCGTCGTGCACCTCGTTGGCGAAGTCCTCGTCCTCCCACTCGCGGCGGGCGAAGCCCACCAGCGAGAAGCCCGGCGGCAGCAGGCCGCGGTTGGCGAGGTCGTAGACGGCCGGCATCAGCTTCTTGCGCGACAGGTCGCCGGTGACGCCGAAGATCACCAGACCGGACGGGCCGGCGATCCTCGGGAGCCGCCGGTCGGCGGGGTCGCGCAGCGGGTTGACGGGCCGCTCGGGGGTCTCGCCCTCGGACGGCTCCGGACCCACCACATCCGGGTAGGGCTGGGTGTTGCTCACTGTGGTGTGCTCCGCTTTCGTTGCGTCAGTTCGTGAGCAGGAGTCAGTGCTTGGCGTGCGCTTCGAGCGCCGCGGTGACGGTGTCGAGCAGCTCGGTCCAGGACGCCTCGAACTTGCTCACGCCCTCGTCCTCCAGGACCTGGACCACGTCGTCGTAGTCCACGCCCGCGGCGGCGACCGCGTCGAGCACGGCCTTGGCGTCGGCGTAGTTCGACGTGATGGTGTCGCCGGTGACCTGGCCGTGGTCGTCGGTGGCGTCCAGGGTGGCCTCGGGCATGGTGTTGACGGTGCCCGGGGCGACCAGCTCGGTCACGTACAGGGTGTCCGGCAGGTTCGGGTCCTTGACGCCGGTGGAGGCCCACAGCGGGCGCTGCGGCTTGGCACCGGCCGCCTCCAGGGCCGCCCAGCGCGCCGAGGCGGGCTTGGCGCCGTCGACCGAGCCGTAGACCTCCTCGTACGCCTGGTAGGCGAGGCGGGCGTTGGCCAGCGCGGCCTTGGAGCGCAGCTCCTTGGCCTCGGGGGTGCCGACGGCCTCCAGGCGCTTGTCGATCTCGGTGTCCACCCGGGAGACGAAGAACGAGGCGACCGACTCGATCTGCGAGAGGTCGAGGCCGGCGGCCTTGGCCTGCTCCAGGCCGCTCAGGTGGGCGTCGATGACGGCCTTGTAGCGCTCCAGCGAGAAGATCAGCGTGACGTTGACGCTGATGCCCCGGGCCAGCACCTGGCTGATCGCGGGCAGGCCGCCCATGGTGGCGGGGATCTTGATCAGCACGTTGGGGCGGTCGACCAGCCACCACAGCTGCTTGGCCTCGGCGACGGTGGCGTCGGTGCGGTGGGCCAGGCGCGGGTCGACCTCGATGGAGACCCGGCCGTCGCGGCCGTTGGAGGCGTCGTAGACGGGGCGCAGCACGTCGGCGGCGTCGCGCACGTCGGAGGTGGTGATCATGCGGATCGCCTCCTCGGTGGTGACCCCGCGCACCGCGAGGTCGGTCAGCTGGCCGTCGTAGGCGGCGCTGCCGCTGCCGATGGCCTTCTGGAAGATGGTCGGGTTGGTGGTGACGCCGACGACGTGCTTCTCCTGCACCAGCTCGGCCAGGTTGCCGGAGTTCAGGCGCTCCCGGCTCAGGTCGTCGAGCCAGATCGCCACGCCTTCTTCGCTGAGGCGGTTCAAAGCGTCGGTCATGGTGCTCAGTCCCTCTTCTTCTTTTCGTACGTCTGTGGGGAGTCCGGGGAGCCGGCCCGGGGCAGTGCGGATACCCCGGGCCGGGTGGTTCAGCGCGTCAGCGGGAGACGGCCTCGACCGTGCGCAGCGAGGCGCGGGCGGCGTTGGCGACCGCGTCGGCGGTGATGCCGAACTCCTGGTACAGCACCTGGTAGTCGGCGGAGGCGCCGAAGTGGTCCAGGCTGATGATCCGGCCGGCGTCGCCGACCAGCTCGCGCCAGCCCTGGGCGATGCCCGCCTCGACCGAGACCCGGGCCCGGACGTTCGGCGGCAGCACGCTGTCGCGGTACGCCTGGTCCTGCTCGTTGAACCACTCCACGGACGGGAGCGAGACCACCCGGGTCGGGACGCCCTCGGCCTGCAGCGCCTCGCGGGCCTGCACGGCCAGCTGCACCTCGGAGCCGGTGCCGATCAGGATCACCTTGGGCTCGCCGCCCTCGGCCTCGGCCAGCACGTAGCCGCCCTTGGCCGCGCCCTCGGCGGAGCCGAACACCTCGCGGTCGTAGGTCGGCACGCCCTGGCGGGTCAGCGCCAGGCCGACCGGGCCGGGGTGGCTGGTCTGCCGCTCCAGCACGGTGCGCCACACCACGGCGGTCTCGTTGGCGTCCGCCGGGCGGACGACCGCGAGGCCGGGGATGGCGCGCAGCGCGGCCAGGTGCTCGACGGGCTGGTGGGTCGGGCCGTCCTCGCCGAGGCCGATCGAGTCGTGCGTCCAGACGTAGGTGACCGGCAGCTTCATCAGCGCGGCGAGCCGGACCGCGGGGCGCATGTAGTCGGAGAACACCAGGAAGGTGCCGCCGTAGACGCGGGTGCGGCCGTGCAGCGCGATGCCGTTCATGATCGAGCCCATGGCGTGCTCGCGGATGCCGAAGTGGATGGTCCGGCCGTACGGCGAGGCGCTCTTGAGCGAGTTGCCCTCCGGGAGGAAGGAGGACTCCTCGTCGATCGTGGTGAGGTTGGACTCGGCGAGGTCCGCGGAGCCGCCCCAGAGCTCGGGGACGAGCTTGCCGAGGGCCTTCAGGGTGTCGCCGGACGCCTTGCGGGTGGCGACGTCCTTGCCGGCCGGGAAGGACGGGACCGCCTTCTCCCAGCCGTCGGGCAGCTCGCCGATCTGGATCCGGTCGAACTCGGCGGCGCGCTGCGGGTTGGCGGCGCGCCAGTCGGCGAGCTCGCCGTCCCAGGCGGCGCGGGCGGCCTGGCCGCGCCGCACCACGAGGCGGGCGTGCGCGACGACCTCGTCGGAGACCTCGAAGGTCTTGGCCGGGTCGAAGCCCAGCACCTTCTTGGTGGCGGCGATCTCGGCGTCGCCGAGGGCCGAGCCGTGCGCCTTGGCGGTGTCCTGGGCGTTCGGCGCGGGCCAGGCGATGATGGTGCGCATCGCGATGATCGACGGCTTGCCGGTCTCGGCCCGGGCGGCCTCCAGCGCGGCGGCCAGCGCGGCCACGTCAATGTCGCCGTCGGCCTTCGGGGCGACCCGCTGGACGTGCCAGCCGTACGCCTCGTAGCGGGCCAGCACGTCCTCGGAGAAGGCGGTGGCGGTGTCGCCCTCGATCGAGATGTGGTTGTCGTCGTACACCGCGACCAGGTTGCCGAGCTTCTGGTGGCCGGCCAGCGAGGACGCCTCGGCCGAGATGCCCTCCTCCAGGTCGCCGTCGGAGACGATCGCCCAGACGGTGTGGTCGAACGGCGAGGTGCCGGGCGCCGCGTCCGGGTCGAACAGGCCGCGCTCGTAGCGGGCGGCCATCGCCATGCCGACCGCGTTGCCGATGCCCTGGCCGAGCGGGCCGGTGGTGGTCTCGACGCCGGCGGTGTGGCCGTGCTCGGGGTGGCCGGGGGTGCGGCTGCCCGCGACCCGGAAGGCCTTCAGGTCGTCCAGCGACAGTCCGTAGCCGGACAGGAACAGCTGGGTGTACAGCGTGAGGGAGGTGTGCCCCGGGGAGAGCACGAAGCGGTCCCGGCCGACCCAGGTCGGGTCGGTCGGGTCGTGGCGCAGGAAGCGCTGGAAGATCAAGTACGCGGCGGGAGCCAGCGACATGGCGGTTCCGGGGTGCCCGTTACCCACCTTCTGCACGGCGTCCATGGCCAGGACCCGGGCCGTGTCGACGGCCCGCTGGTCCGCCTCGCTCCACTCAAAGACGTTCGGCGTGGTGCTCACCCTGACTCAGGGCTCCTTCCGGATTCTGTGAAGTGTGACCCCGTGAAGAGGACCCGTCGGCCACGCCGCTGTGGCTGGTACCGATCACGGAGGGTTGATCCCGCTTCTCTGTGCGAGCCTACCGTTTGCGGCGCACCTCACCCTCTGTGCCGGGGCAACGTGAGACCGCGGCGCCGCATTCCACCGCCGCGGCGTCAATCGCTCTGTCCTACCTTCACCCTTACGGGGAGGGTTTGCCCGTTCCGAAGGGCAAGACGCGGACGGGCGCGGCTCGCCGGGGACCCCGGGGCGGATCGGGAGATATGGAACGTCTATGGTTGCGTGGTACGCGCAGAGCGGACGGCGGGCACCCTGCGGGTTCTCGGGGACGCCTGTGGAAGTTCATCGACTGTTGAGGTGTCCGTGACCGCCGTCGAATCCCGCCCCGCAGGGGTGGTGGTAGGGACGAGGACCGCGCCCCGGCCGTTCGGGGCCCGCGTCGGGGCCTTCGTGGCCCTCACCAAACCCCGGATCATCGAACTGCTGCTGATCTCCACGGTGCCGGTGATGTTCCTGGCCCAGGGCGGCGTGCCGAACCTGTGGCGGGTCCTCGCGGTGGTGGTCGGCGGCTACCTGTCGGCGGGCGGCGCCAACGCGCTCAACATGTACATCGACCGGGACATCGACGCGGTGATGTCCCGCACCGAGCGGCGCCCGATCGTCACCGGCATGGTCTCCCCGCGCGAGGCGCTGGTCTTCGGCGTCACCCTCGCCGTGGTCTCCACCCTGTGGCTCGGCGTCCTGGTCAACTGGCTGTCCTCGGCGCTCGCGCTGGGCGCCCTGCTGTTCTACGTCTTCGTCTACACCCTGGGCCTCAAGCGGCGCACCTCGCAGAACGTGGTCTGGGGCGGCATCGCCGGCTGCATGCCGGTGCTGGTCGGCTGGTCCTCGGTGACGAACTCGGTGTCCTGGGCGGCCGTGGTGCTGTTTCTGGTGGTGTTCTTCTGGACGCCGCCGCACACCTGGGTGCTGATGATGAAGGTCCGCGACGACTACGCCAAGGCCGGCGTGCCGATGCTGCCGGTGATCCGCGGCAACATCGGCGTGGCCAAGCAGGTCGTCGCCTACTCCTGGGTGATGGTGGCGACCTCGCTGCTGCTGTGGCCCGCCGCGCACACCAGCTGGCTGTACCCCGCGGTCGCCGCCGTGCTCGGCGCGCTGTGGATGAAGGAGGCGTACGCCCTCCAGTCGCGCGCCAAGGCCGGCATCGTGGGCGCCAAGCTCAAGGAGATGCGGCTGTTCCACTGGTCGATCACCTACCTGACCCTGCTGTTCCTGGTCGTGGCGATCGACCCCTTCGTGGGCTGACCCCCTCCTTCGCAGGACCCCTCGGCCTCAGCGCGGCGGAAGCTCGCTGGGGCCGACGTGGTTCTCCAGCCACTCGTGCAGCGGCTCCGCCGCGTGCAGGAACCCGGTGATCCGGCCGTACGCCGCCGCGGTGCCCAGCCAGGCCGCGGGCTCCCACTCCTGCCAGGCGATCAGGCCCTTGTGGCGCAGCAGTTCGATCCGCGGGTGGTCCCTGGGGACGCCGCGCGGCGCCGTCCTCAGGCTGCTCCGGCCCACCACCTGCGGCCCGGCCGCCCGGACCGCCGCCACCACCCGCTCCAGCTCGGCGCCCGGCACGTCCTCGGCCACCGCGGCGCGGTAGCGCGCCAGTTGGTCGCTCTCCAGACGGTAGTAGCCCAGCCCGCAGGCCAGCCCGTCGGCGGACAGCTGCACGTAGCCGCCGGACTCCAGGTACCCGCCGACGTGCGTCTTGTACGGGGACTTGTCGGCGGAGAACCGGACGTCCCGGTTCGGCCGGAAGACCTTCCCCGGCCCGAACTCCGGCTCCAGCCGGGCCAGCAGGGCCTCCATCGGCGCCCGCACCGCCTCGTCGTACACCGCGCGGTGCGCGGCCCAGAAGGTCTTCGAGTTGTCGGCCTCCAGGTGCTCGTAGAACTCCAGCGCCTCGGCCGGCCAGCCACGGAAATCGTTCACCGGGACAGTATTCACGCCGGACCCGGCGGCGGACGGCTGACGTCCCGTCAGGTGCTAGGTTGCGGACGTCCGCCGAGAGCACCGGGAGCGCCGATGACCACCCGCAGCACCACCGTCGCGATCGTCGGCGCCGGGCCCGCCGGACTGGTGCTCGCGCACCTGCTGCACCGGGCGGGCGTCGACGTCGCCGTGCACGAGCGGCGCTCCCGGGACGAGCTGGAGCGGACCGCCCGGGCCGGGGTGCTGGAGCACCGGGTGGTGGAGTACCTGCGCGGGCTGGGCCTGGCCGACCGGCTGACCGCCGAGGGGCAGCGGCACGGGCGGTGCGAGATCACCTGCCTCGGCGAGAAGGTCACCGTCGACTACGGGGAGCTCTCCGGCGGCGCCCGGCACTGGGCGTACCCGCAGCAGGAACTGGTGCGCGACCTGATCGCCGCCTACCGGGCGGACGGCGGGACGATCGCGTTCTCCTCGCCGGTCGGGGCGGTGGCGCCGGACGGTGCGGGGCGGCCCGTGCTGCGCACCGCCGACGGGGAGCTGCGGGCCGGCTGGGCGGTCGGCTGCGAGGGCGCGGGCGGCCCGGTCGCCGCCGCCTTCCCGGACGGCGCCGAGGGGCCGGCCCGCCGCTACCCGTACGACTGGCTGACCGTGCTGGCCCGGATCGACCGGCCGGTGGCGGCGGTGCGCTACGCGGTGCACGCCGACGGGTTCGCCGGGATGATGCCGCGCACCGCCGACGTCGGCCGGTTCTACCTGGAGGTGCCCGCCGGGGAGCGGATCGAGGAGTGGGCGCCGGAGCGGATCCGCGGCGAACTGGCACGGCGGCTGGAGCTGGGCGGCGCCGATCCGGCGCCCGGGGAACTGCTGGAGACCGGCGTGCTGCGGATGCGCGGCCGGGTCGCCCGCCGGATCCGGCACGGTCGGCTGCTGCTGGCGGGGGACGCCGCGCACACCGTCACCCCGTCCGGCGCCAAGGGCCTCAACTCGGCCGTCGCCGACGCCGCGGACCTGGCCGGCGCGCTGCTGGCGGAGCTGGACGGCGACGGCGGCGCGCTGGACGGCTACCAGCGGCGCCGGCTGGACGCCGCCTGGCGCACCCAGGAGTTCTCGGACCGCCTGCTCGACCTGCTCCACCTGCCCGTCGGGCTGCCGCCGGAGCAGCGCGAGTTCGCGCTGCGGCTGCGGCTGGAGCGGATCCACCGGATCGCCCGCCCCGGCCCGGAGGGCGCCGCCTTCGCCCGGGCCTACGCCGGGGCCGGCGAGCTGCCGGCCGCGCGGGTGTGGGCTCCGGCACAGCGCACCGCCGTCGCCAGCGGCACTACCGATCGGTAGCATGCGGGCATGACCAACGCGGAGACCACCACCACCGCGCCGGACGCCCGCGCCGAGCGCCGCGCCAAGCGCATTGCCAAGCACCTGAGCAGCTTCGCCGCGCAGCACGGCGGCAGCGCCGACGGCGTCGTGGAGTACGTCGGCACCATCGGCACCCGGATCGTCCTGGTCGGGGCCGACGGCACCTGGGGCGACCAGGTCGCGCCGAGCTACGCGATCGGCCGCCGGGCCGCCGAGCTCGCCGGACTGACCCTGCACGAGGAGTTCGGCGGCGAGCTGGGCCTCAAGGTGCGGACCGGACCGTACGAGTGGAAGCGGATGGCGGGCATCCAGATCTGACCCGCCGGATCCGGACGCGCGGAAGGCCCGCCGGCTCCCTGAACCCGAGGGGAGCGGCGGGCCTTCCGCGCGTCCGGGCCCTCAGGCGACCAGTTCGGCGGCCGGGGCGGCGGACCGGTCCGGGGCGCCGGCCCGGGTCCGCAGCGCCAGCGGGACGCGCAGCGCGGCGCCCCAGATCAGCGCGGCGCCCAGCATGTGCAGGCCGACCATCAGCTCCGGCGCGTCCGTGAAGTACTGGACGAAGCCGAGCACGCCCTGCAGCAGCAGCAGGACGAACAGCTCCCGCACCCGGGCCCGGGCGGCCGGCGGGGCCTTGACCGCGGCGAACACCAGCAGCGCGGCCAGCGTCAGGCCGACCGAGAGGAACACCAGGTCGGCGTGGGCCTGCACCAGGCGGTCGTAGTCGACCGGGATCCGGTACACCGGCTTGCCGTCCTTCGAGGAGGCGCCCGGGTGGTGGCCCGCGCCGGTCACCAGGGTGCCCGCCAGCACCAGCAGGCCGATCACCCCGACCAGCACCTGCGCCAGCCGCCGGATCGGCTCGGCGACCAGGGCGCGCGGCTCGCCGTCGCCCTCCGCGGCGCGCTCCCAGGACACCACCGCGATCCACAGCAGGCCCATCGCGGCGACCATGTGCGCGGCCACGATGTACGGGTTCAGGCCGGTCAGCACGGTGATGCCGCCCAGCACCGAGTTGCTCATCACCATCCAGAACTGGGCCCAGCCGAGCCTGGTCAGCGGGCGCCGCCACGGCTTGGCGCTGCGGGCGGCCAGGATGAACCAGCCGACCGCCGCGCACAGCACGTAGGTCAGCATCCGGTTGGCGAACTCGATGACGCCGTTGATGCCCATCGCCGGCGTCGGCGTCAGGCTGTCGGCGGTGCAGCGCGGCCAGGTGGTGCAGCCCAGGCCGGAGGCGGTCAGCCGGACGGCGCCGCCGGTCACCACGATCACCACGCTCATCACCAGCGCGGCCAGCGCCGCCCGGCGGACGTGCTGCGGGGTCGGGTGCCAGCGGGTGGCGAGGAGGGAGAGCGGGTTGGTCACCGGACCATCGTAGGCGGGCTTACGCCGTGCTCCGGCCCCGGGCGCGGCGGTGCGGGCGGGGGCGGTCGGAGGCGGGTCGTTCCGGTGCGGGCGCGAGACAAAAAGGATCATTTCGAGCGTGTCGGCCAACGGCCTTGACCGGCCGCCCGCGTGGCCGAAAGAGTGCGGTTTGGTCCATACCTTTTCCGGGTTGGGCTCATCTCACACTCCTGCCCGCACCCACACGCGGAGTCCCGTACATGCGCAAGTCCATATCCGCTGCCGCCGTGGCGCTCGGTGGCTCGCTCGCCCTCGCGGCGCTGGTCGTCCCGACCGCCGCGACCGCCGCCCCCACCACGGGCGGCAGCTGCTTCGACCTCGGGGTCGCCGGGAAGTACGGCGAGTTCATCGAGGGCAACGACACCCATACCCCCGATGCGGAAGGCGCCGTCGCGGTCGGCGGCAACGCCGACTTCCGGGGCGGCTTCACCGTGGGGAACGAACTGACCGCGGACGAGGTCGCCGCGCTCCCCGGCGGCTATTCGCTGGTGGTGGGCGGCAACCTCGTCCACGACAACTCCTACGTCGGGGTGGAGAAGGGCAAGGGCGTCTACGCCGGCGAGAACCAGGGCGGCGGCCAACTGGGGGGCATCACCAAGGGCAAGTCGCCGATCGACTTCGCCAAGGAGTTCGCCAACCTGCGGCACATCTCCACCGAGCTGGCGAAGACCACCGGCGGTGCGCCCGTCCTGGACGGTCGGGGGATCACCTTCACGGGGACCGACACCCGGACGAACGTCTTCACGGTGGCGGCCTCGACGCTGGAGAAGGCCCACGAGGTCTACATCAAGGTTCCGGCGGACTCCACCACGATCATCAACGTGACCGGTGACAGCTACGACCAGTCGAAGGCCCCCACCACGGGCTTCCTGATCTGGGACCACGGCAAGAACGCGTACGTCCTGGACGACAAGGCGCAGTCCGCGGACGGCGGCGCCGAGCGCGCCAAGCTGCTGTGGAACTTCCCGACCGCGACCAAGGTCGTCAAGTACGGGGTGAAGGACAAGGGCAGCGTGGCCTGGGCCGGCAGCATCCTCGCTCCGAACGCGGCCTTCGATCTGACCATCGGTGCTCCGGTCAACGGCTCGGTGTGGGCGAAGTCGCTGACCGGCAGCAGTGGCGCCGAGACCCACCACTACCCGTTCTCCGGCTGCCTGCCCGGCGGCACCACCCCGGGCGGCACCGAGAGCCCGAGGCCCTCGGAGAGCGCCACCACCCCGGGCGGCACCGAGAGCCCGAAGCCCTCGGAGAGCGCCACCACCCCCGGCGGCACCGGGTCGCCGACCCCCGGCGGCTCCGAGAGCCCCAAGCCGAGCGCTTCCACCAGCGCCGCCCCGTCCCCGTCCGCGAGCCGCACCGGCTCGACCGGCGGCGGCTCGAACGGCAACGGCAACGGCGGCGGCGGCCTGGCGTTCACCGGTGCGGACGGCATCCTGCCGCTGACCATCGGCGGCCTCGTGATCCTCGGCGCGGGCGGCGGCATCGTCTACGCGGCGCGCCGCAAGAAGGCCGACAACGCCTCCTGATCCGGGCGGCGGAAGGCGACGGCCCCGGGAGCACCGCTCCCGGGGCCGTTCCCGTGCCGGGGGCTCACTCCCAGCGGAAGAACCGGGACGCGGCGGCCAGGCCCAGCACCGACCAGACGGCGAGGACGCCGAGGTCGGCCCAGGGCACGCCGCCGCCGAGCTGGAGCACCGAGCGCAGGCCGTCGGAGAGCGCCGAGATCGGCAGCAGCTCCAGCACCGGGCGCACCGCGTCCGGGAACTTCGACAGCGGGACGACCACGCCGCCGGCCAGCAGCAGCAGGACGAACACCAGGTTGGCGCCGGCCAGCGTGGCCTCCGCCCGCAGGGTGCCCGCCATCAGCAGGCCCAGGCCCGAGAACGCGGCCGTGCCCAGCACCAGCAGGAGCAGCACCGCCAGCGGGCTGCCGTGCGGCGACCAGCCCAGTGCCAGCGCGATGCCGGACAGCAGCAGCACCTGCAGCAGCTCGGTGACCAGCACGCAGCCGGTCTTCGCGGACAGCAGCGCCCAGCGCGGCAGCGGGGTGGCGCCCAGGCGCTTGAGCACGCCGTAGCGGCGCTCGAAGCCGGTGGCGATCGCCTGCCCGGTGAACGCGGTGGACATCACCGCCAGCGCCAGCAGGCCGGGGGCCAGGAAGTCGACCCGCTTGCCCGGGCCGTCCACGTCGACCACGTCGACCGCGGAGAACAGCACCAGCAGCACGGTCGGGATGACCACGGTGAGCAGCAGCTGCTCGCCGTTGCGCAGCAGCATCCTGGTCTCCAGGGCGGTCTGCGCGAGCAGCATCCGGCCGACCGGCGCGGCGCCGGGGCGGGGGGTGAGGTCGGTGGCGGTCATCGCAGTTCCCGTCCGGTCAGGTCGAGGAAGACGTCTTCGAGGCTGCGGCGCTGCACGGCGAGCCGGTCGGGCATCACCCCGGCCTCGGCGCACCAGCCGGTGACGGCGGCCAGCAGGGCGGCGTCGAGCCCGGCCTCGACCCGGTAGGAGCCGGGCGAGGGCTCGGAGACGGCGGCCCGGTCGGGCAGCACCTTGCGCAGGCCGGCCAGGTCGAGGCCGGGCGGGCCGTCGAAGCGCAGCTGCGCCTCGGTGCCGCGCAGCTCGTCCGGCGAGCCCTGGGCGATCACCCGGCCGCGGTCGACGACCGCGACGTCGTCGGCGAGCTGCTCGGCCTCGTCCATCTGGTGGGTGGTGAGGACGACGGTGACGCCGGCCGCGCGCAGCTCGGTGACCAGCTCCCAGGTGGCGCGGCGGGCCTGCGGGTCGAGGCCGGCGGTCGGCTCGTCCAGGAAGACCAGTTCGGGGCGGCCGACCACGGCCATCGCCAGGGCGAGGCGCTGCTGCTGGCCGCCGGAGAGCCGGCGGTAGGGGGTGCGGCCGCAGGAGTCCAGGCCGAGGCGCTCGGCGAGCGGGCCGACCGGCAGCGGGTCGGCGTACAGCTTGGCGGTGTGGCGGAGCATTTCGAGGGCGCGCGCTCCGGCGTACACGCCCCCGGACTGGAGCATCACGCCGATCCGCGGCCGCAACCGCGCGGCCTGGGCGACCGGGTCCAGGCCGAGCACCCGGACGGTGCCCCCGTCCGGGCGGCGGTAGCCCTCGCAGGTCTCGATCGTGGTGGTCTTGCCCGCGCCGTTGGGGCCCAGCACCGCGGTGACGGTGCCCCGGGCGATGGCCAGGCTCAGCCCGTCCACGGCGGTCTTGTCGCCGTACCGCTTGACCAGTGCGGTCACCTCGACGGCGGGGTCTGCATGCATAGCGGCGAGTCTAGGAGCCGCTCACGGCCCCTTTCAGGTAAGGCTCGCCTTTCGTGATGGACGACACCGGTGAGGCGTGGGTCACGGCTTGTCTCCGCCCGGCGAATTACGCAACAATCGTGTTGTGAAAAACATCCGCGAGCACGCAGCCCAGCACCGGGAGCCCGACGCTCCCGACTGCGCGGTGCCCGCGACGGCGGCGGAGGCCCTCGCCGAGGGCCACCCGGCGACCCGGGACCGGGTCGCCCGTTCGATCCTGGACCACGGCCCGTCCTCGGCCGCCGACCTGGCCAACCGCCTCGGCCTGACCCCCGCCGCGGTCCGCCGCCACCTGGACGGCCTGGCCGCCGCCGGGCTGGTGGACGCCCGCGAGCAGCGGGTCTTCGGTAGCCGCGGCCGCGGCCGCCCGGCCAAGGTGTTCGCCCTCACCGACAGCGGCCGCAGCGCCTTCTACCAGGCGTACGACCAGCTCGCCGCCGACGCGCTGCGCTGGATCTCGGAGGCGGCCGGCGGCGGCAGCGCGGGCGAGGAGGCGGTCGCCGCCTTCGCCCGGGCCCGGCTCGCCAAGCAGGGCGAGCGCTACCAGGACGTCCTGGAGGCGGCCGGCACCGGGCAGCGCGCCGAGGCGCTCGCCCGGGCGCTGAGCGCCGACGGGTACGCTGCCACGGTGCGGCGCGTCCCGTCCGCCGCCGCCGCGCCCGCCGCACCGGCGGGCGCGCAGCTCTGCCAGCACCACTGCCCGGTCGCGCACATCGCCGAGCAGTTCCCGCAGCTCTGCGAGGCGGAGACCGAGGTCTTCTCGCAGCTCCTCGGCACCCATGTGCAACGGCTGGCCACCATCGCCCACGGCGACGGGGTCTGCACCACGTATGTGCCGGCATCCGGTGCCGCACCGTCGCCCGAGCGGGCGCCCGGTGCAGTGCCGACTGCCGGTACGTCCCCCATCGAAAACGGCCCGTCCGCGCGGAGGAACCTCGCATGACTGACATCGCACACCCCGAGCTCGAAGGCCTCGGCAAGTACGAGTACGGCTGGGCCGACTCGGACACCGCCGGCGCCGCCGCCAAGCGCGGCCTGAGCGAGGCGGTCGTCCGCGACATCTCGGCGAAGAAGAACGAGACCGAGTGGATGCTCGACCTCCGCCTCAAGGGCCTCAAGCTGTTCGGCAAGAAGCCCATGCCGACCTGGGGCTCCGACCTGTCGGGCATCGACTTCGACAACATCAAGTACTTCGTGCGCTCGACCGAGAAGCAGGCGGAGTCCTGGGAGGACCTGCCCGCCGACATCAAGGCGACCTACGACAAGCTCGGCATCCCGGAGGCGGAGAAGCAGCGCCTGGTGGCCGGCGTCGCCGCCCAGTACGAGTCCGAGGTCGTCTACCACCAGATCCGCGAGGACCTGGAGGAGCAGGGCGTCATCTTCCTGGACACCGACACCGCGCTCAAGGAGCACCCGGAGCTCTTCAAGGAGTACTTCGGCACCGTCATCCCGGCCGGCGACAACAAGTTCGCCGCGCTGAACACCGCGGTGTGGTCCGGCGGCTCGTTCATCTACGTGCCGAAGGGCGTGCACGTGGACATCCCGCTGCAGGCCTACTTCCGGATCAACACCGAGAACATGGGCCAGTTCGAGCGGACGCTGATCATCGTCGACGAGGACGCCTACGTCCACTACGTCGAGGGCTGCACCGCGCCGGTCTACTCCTCGGACTCGCTGCACTCCGCGGTGGTCGAGATCATCGTCAAGAAGGGCGGCCGCTGCCGCTACACGACCATCCAGAACTGGTCGAACAACGTCTACAACCTGGTCACCAAGCGCGCCGTGGCGTACGAGGGCGCGACCATGGAGTGGATCGACGGCAACATCGGCTCCAAGGTCACCATGAAGTACCCGGCCGTCTACCTGATGGGCGAGCACGCCAAGGGCGAGACCCTCTCGATCGCCTTCGCGGGCGAGGGCCAGCACCAGGACGCCGGCGCGAAGATGGTCCACATGGCGCCGAACACCTCCTCGCACATCGTCTCCAAGTCGGTGGCGCGCGGCGGCGGCCGCACCTCCTACCGCGGCCTGATCGAGATCGGCGAGGGCTCGCACGGCGCCAAGTCGAACGTGCTGTGCGACGCGCTGCTGGTGGACACGATCTCCCGCTCGGACACCTACCCGTACGTCGACGTCCGCGAGGACGACGTGTCGATGGGCCACGAGGCGACCGTCTCCAAGGTCTCCGAGGACCAGCTGTTCTACCTGATGAGCCGCGGCCTGAGCGAGACCGAGGCGATGGCGATGATCGTCCGCGGCTTCGTCGAGCCGATCGCCCGCGAGCTGCCGATGGAGTACGCGCTGGAGCTGAACCGGCTGATCGAGCTGCAGATGGAGGGCGCGGTCGGCTGACGCGCCGCCGCCCCCGCCCCCCTCGACGATTCCCGAAAGAGAGCAACACGAACAGCCATGGCTGAGCAGAACACCCCCGGCTCCACCACCGCCGGCTCGATCGAGGTCGGCACCGCCGGCGCCGGCGCGCAGCTCGCTGGCCCGGGCACCGGGCGCGAGAGCGTCCGGCAGCCGATCGACGCCCGGGTCGCGGTCAAGCCGTCCTTCGACGTCAACGACTTCCCGGTGCCCACCGGCCGCGAGGAGGACTGGCGGTTCACCCCGCTGCACCGCCTCAACGGGCTGCACGACGGCAAGGCCGCCGAGGCCCCCGGCGGCACCGACAAGATCGAGCTGGGCCTGCCGGAGGGCGTCACCTCCGAGCTGGTCGGCCGCGACGACGCCCGGGTCGGCAAAGCCGGCACCCCGGTGGACCGGGTCGCCGCGCAGGCGTTCAGCGCCTTCGACCGGGCCCTGGTGGTGACCGTCCCCAAGGAGACCGCGCTCACCGAGCCGGTCCGGATCGACGTGCACGGCGAGGGCGGCACCGCCTTCGCCCACCTGGTGGTCGAGGTCAAGCCGTTCGCCGAGGCCGTCGTGGTGCTCAACCACACCGGCACCGGCACCCGGGCCGCCAACGTCGACCTGCTGGTCGGCGACGGCGCCAAGCTGACCTTCGTCTCGGTCCAGGACTGGGAGCGCGACGCGGTGCACGTCGCCCAGCAGAACGCGCTGGTCGGCCGGGACGCCTCGTTCAAGTCGGTGGTCGTCACCTTCGGCGGCGACGTGGTGCGCCTGCACCCCCGGGTCAACTACGCGGCCCCCGGCGGCGAGGCCGAGCTGTTCGGCCTGTACTTCGCGGACGCCGGGCAGCACCTGGAGCACCGCCTGGTGATCGACCACGACACCCCGCACTGCCGCTCCAACGTCGCCTACAAGGGCGCGCTGCAGGGCCAGGACGCGCACGCGGTGTGGATCGGCGACGTGCTGATCCGGGCCGCCGCGCTCGGCACCGACACCTACGAGCTCAACCGCAACCTGGTGCTCACCGACGGCGCCCGGGTCGACTCGGTCCCCAACCTGGAGATCGAGACCGGCGAGATCGTCGGCGCCGGCCACGCCTCGGCGACCGGCCGCTTCGACGACGAGCAGCTGTTCTACCTGCAGTCCCGCGGCATCCCGGCCGACGAGGCCCGCCGCCTGGTGGTGCGCGGCTTCTTCGCCGAGCTGGTCCAGCAGATCGGCGTCGCCGAGATCCAGGACCGGCTGCTGGAGAAGATCGAGGCCGAGCTGGAAGAGACCGTGGCATGAGCTACGTCCGGGCCTGCGCGCTGAGCGTCCTGCAGGAGGACGTGCCCAAGAAGGTCGAGCTGAACGGCGTCCCGGTGGCGATCGTCCGGACCGACGAGGGCGTGTTCGCCATCAACGACACCTGCTCGCACGCCAACGTCTCGCTGTCCGAGGGCGAGGTCGAGGACTGCATGATCGAGTGCTGGCTGCACGGCTCCAGCTTCGACCTGCGCACCGGCAAGCCGTCCGGGCTGCCCGCGACCAGGCCGGTCGCCGTCTACCCCGTAAAGATCGAAGGGGACGATGTGCTCGTCTCCGTCAACCAGGAGAACTGAGTACCCCATGGCAACGCTTGAAATCCGCGACCTGCACGTCTCCGTCAACGCCGAGGGCGGCCCGCGCGAGATCCTCAAGGGCGTCGACCTGACGGTCAAGCAGGGCGAGACCCACGCGATCATGGGTCCGAACGGCTCCGGCAAGTCCACCCTGGCCTACTCGCTGGCCGGCCACCCGAAGTACACCGTCACCGGCGGCCAGGTGCTGCTGGACGGCGAGGACGTGCTGGAGATGTCCGTCGACGAGCGCGCCCGGGCCGGTGTGTTCCTGGCGATGCAGTACCCGGTCGAGGTGCCCGGCGTCTCGGTCTCCAACTTCCTGCGCACCGCCGCCACCGCCGTCCGCGGCGAGGCCCCCAAGCTGCGGCTGTGGGTCAAGGAGGTCAAGGAGGCGATGGCGGCCCTGCACATGGACCCGGCGTTCGCCGAGCGCAACGTCAACGAGGGCTTCTCCGGCGGCGAGAAGAAGCGCCACGAGATCCTCCAGCTCGAACTGCTCAAGCCGAAGATCGCGATCCTCGACGAGACCGACTCCGGCCTCGACGTCGACGCGCTGCGGATCGTCTCCGAGGGCATCAACCGGGTCCGCTCGACCGGCGAGGTCGGCACCCTGCTGGTCACCCACTACACCCGCATCCTGCGCTACATCAAGCCCGACCACGTCCACGTCTTCGCGGGCGGCAAGATCGTCGAGTCCGGCGGCGCCGAACTCGCCGACAAGCTGGAGGAAGAGGGCTACGAGAGCTACGTGAAGGGCGGCGCTTCAGCGTGACCCATTCCCATCTGACCGGACTCCTCGACACCGACGCCATCCGCAAGGACTTCCCCGTCCTGTCGCGGCAGCTGCACGACGGCAAGCCCCTGGTGTACCTGGACAACGCGGCGACCTCGCAGAAGCCGCGCCAGGTGCTCGACGCGCTGAACGCCTACTACGAGCAGCACAACGCCAACGTCCACCGCGGCGTGCACGTGCTGGCCGAGGAGGCCACCGCGCTGTACGAGGGCGCCCGGGACAAGGTCGCGGCCTTCGTCAACGCGCCCAGCCGCAACGAGGTGATCTTCACCAAGAACGCCTCCGAGTCGCTCAACCTCGTGGCCAACATGCTGGGTTGGGCCGAGGAACCGTACAAGGTCGACGCCGACTCGGAGATCGTGATCACCGAGATGGAGCACCACTCCAACATCGTGCCGTGGCAGCTGCTCGCGCAGCGCACCGGCGCGAAGCTGAAGTGGTTCTCGCTCACCGACGAGGGCCGGCTCGACCTGTCGAACATCGACGAGCTGATCACCGAGAAGACGAAGATCGTCTCGGTGACGCTGGTCTCCAACCTGCTGGGCACCGTCAACCCGGTGGACGCCATCGTCCGCAAGGCGCAGTCGGTCGGCGCGCTGGTCTGCATCGACGCCTCGCAGGCCGCCCCGCACGCCGTGCTCGACGTGCAGGCGCTGGAGGCCGACTTCGTCGCCTTCACCGGCCACAAGATGCTCGCCCCCACCGGCATCGGCGTGCTCTGGGGCCGCCAGGAGCTGCTGGAGGACCTCCCGCCGTTCCTCGGCGGCGGCGAGATGATCGAGACCGTCACCATGGGCTCGTCCACCTACGCCCCCGCGCCGCACAAGTTCGAGGCCGGCACCCCGCCGATCGCCCAGGCGGTCGGGCTCGGCGCGGCCATCGACTACCTGTCCGGGATCGGCATGGACAAGATCGCCGCGCACGAGCACGCGATCACCGCGTACGCCATCGAGCGGCTGGGCGAGGTGCCCGACCTGCGGATCATCGGCCCGCGCACGGCCGTCGACCGCGGCGCGGCGATCTCCTTCACGCTCGGCGACATCCACCCGCACGACGTCGGCCAGGTGCTCGACGAACAGGGCATCGCGGTCCGGGTCGGCCACCACTGCGCGCGGCCGGTCTGCCTGCGGTACGGAATTCCGGCGACCACCAGGGCGTCGTTCTACCTGTACTCCACGCCCGGCGAGGTGGACGCGCTGATCGACGGCCTCCACCACGTCCGCAACTTCTTCGGCTGAGGTGGCTGCCATGAAACTCGACTCGATGTACCAGGAGATCATCCTGGACCACTACCGCAACCCCCACGGCAAGGGGCTGCGGGACGGCGACGCCGAGGTGCACCACGTCAACCCGACCTGCGGCGACGAGATCACCCTGCGGGTGCGGCTCGACGGCGCGACCGTCGCCGACGTCTCCTACGACTCGCAGGGCTGCTCGATCAGCCAGGCCTCCGCCTCCGTGCTCAACGACCTGGTGGTCGGCAAGTCGGTCGGCGAGGCCCAGCAGATCCAGGAAGCCTTCCTCGAACTGATGCAGAGCAAGGGCCAGTCCGAGGGCGACGAGGAAGTGCTGGAGGACGCCGTGGCCTTCGCCGGGGTCTCCAAGTACCCGGCCCGGGTCAAGTGCGCCCTGCTCAGCTGGATGGCCTGGAAGGACGCCACCGCCAAGGCGCTCGGCGGCCAGCCCGCGATCACCGAGACCACCGACTGACGCCCGTTAGGACACTGGATTCATGAGCGAGAACGAGACGGCCGTGGCGGCCCAGGCTCCGGCGGCCGAGGCCGTCGAGGCACCCGCCGCGGAGACCTCCGCCGCCGAGACCTCCTCCGCCGAGACCTCCGCCGCGGAGACCTCCGACAGCCCCGGCGCGTTCACCAGCGCCGGGACGGTCTCCACCGAGGACCTCATGGAGGCCCTGATGGACGTCGTCGACCCCGAACTGGGCATCGACGTCGTCAACCTCGGCCTGATCTACGGCCTGCACATCGACGAGGACGACACCGCCACCGTCGACATGACGCTGACCTCGGCGGCCTGCCCGCTCACCGACGTCATCGAGGACCAGGCCCGCACCGCCACCGACGGCCTGGTCAAGGACCTGCGGATCAACTGGGTCTGGATGCCGCCGTGGGGCCCCGACAAGATCACCGACGAGGGCCGCGACCAGCTCCGCGCGCTCGGCTTCAACGTCTGAGCGGTCGACCGCAGCGGTACCAGGGACGGGAACCTCCGGGTTCCCGTCCCTGGTCGTTCCGGCGTTCCGAGCCCGAACTAGACTGCGGATCCATGAGTTTCGGGGTGGACGGCGGACAGCCGGACTGGGCCGCGATGGCCGAACAGCACGAACACGAGGACCGGCGGCGCAAGCGGCTCCGGATCGCCGGAGCGGCCGCCGGGGCGGTCCTGCTGATCGGCGGCGGCAGCGCGGCCGTGGTCGGCCTCACGGGCGGCGGGGACGGCGGAGCGCCGCCCGGCACCCCGGCGGCCGCTCCCGCCACCGGTGCCACCGGTGCCGCCGCGCCCGAGGTGCTCTCCGCTCCGGCGGACTCCGCCTCGCCCTCTCCCTCGCCCTCGCTCTCGCCCTCCGGCTCTCCTTCGGCCTCCGCCCCGGCCTCTCCCTCGCCCTCGCTCGCGGCCTCCGCCTCCGCCCGGGCCTCGGCCGGGCAGCACCCCGGCCCGGCCGCGACCGTCACGGTCACCGCCACCGCGCCCGCCGCCCCCGCGTCGAGCGGGCCCGCCGACGTCCGCGGGCCCGTCCTCAACGCCAACAGCGGCAAGGCCCTGGAGATCGAGAAGTCCGTCACCGCCGACGGCGGCCGCGCCCAGCAGTGGACCTACAACGGCATCTCCACCATGCAGTGGACCATGCACTGGGCCGGCGACAGCTGGGAGCTGCGCAACCTCAACAGCGGCAAGTGCCTGGAGATCCCCGGCGCCTCCACCGCCGACGGCACCGACGCCCTCCAGCGCACCTGCGACGGCACCCCCACCCAGCACTGGGACCTGCGGGCCGGCACCGGCGGCCGGATGCTCGTCAACCACAACAGCGGCAAGTGCCTGGAGGTCGAGAACTCCGGCACGGACGACGGCGCCACCGTCCAGCAGTGGACCTGCCACCCGACCATGGCCAACATGGCCTGGCGGATCTGACCCCCGCCACGATCGCATGACGGGGTGTCAGCAGGCCGCACGCTAACGGCGGTTGACCGGCCGGAGCGTCTCCGCCGAGACCAGGCCCGCCGGGTCGGCGCCCGTCACCCGCAGGGTGTGCGGGCCCGGGAGCGGAGGGAGGCGCCTGG
Organism: Kitasatospora sp. NPDC004272; assembly: GCF_053603035.1. Classification (NCBI taxonomy): domain Bacteria; kingdom Bacillati; phylum Actinomycetota; class Actinomycetes; order Kitasatosporales; family Streptomycetaceae; genus Kitasatospora; species Kitasatospora sp. NPDC004272. Next base: position 27,167 of record NZ_JBSGET010000071.1, read on the forward strand.
AGCGGGGTGGGCGGCGGGCACCGTACGGTTACCGGCCCTTCGCGCGTTCCGCCGCCGGGAATTCCGCGGCCCCGGGCCGAACTACACTGCAAGGTCATGGAATTCGGGGCAGGCGGCGGGTCGGCGGGCGGACCGTCGAACGGGCGGCCGGACTGGGCCGCGCTGGCCGAGCGGTACGAGCGCGCGGAGCGGTGGCGCGGGCGGCTGCGGATCGCCGGGGCGGTGGCCGGGGCGGCCGTCCTGCTCGGCGGGGGCGGCGCGGCCGTGATCGGCCACGCGGGCGGCGGGGCGACGGGGGAGGCGCAGGGCGGCGCGAACGGCGGCCCGGCGGTGGCGGTCGCCGCGACCGGGGCTCCGGTGGCCTCCGGCTCCGCCGCGCCGGAGGTGTCGGCCGACCCCGGAACCGCGGACTCGACCCCGGCCGTGGCACCCGCTTCCGGGGCCGCCTCCCCGTCGGCTCCGGCGTCGGCTCCGGGGCCGATTCCGGCCCCGGCCCCGGCTCCGGCGGGGACGCGGTCCCGTCCCGCTGCGCCTGCCCGCACGCCCGTCCGTCCGTCGGTCAGTGCGCCCGCCGGGGCGGCGGGTGCGGCTCCGGCGGCCGATCTGCCCGGTGGCGTTCCGGTGGTGGGCGGTGGCGAGGCGCTGGAGATCGCCGATTCCGTGACGGGCCTGCTCCTGGCGCCCCGGCACGCGGTGAGTGGCGCACTGGGGCCGGGACAACGGGGAGAGCCGGGCGACCGGTAGCGGCAGGTGCCCGGTGCCCCCGGCGCCCCGCGGTCCCGTCCCGCTGCGCCTGCCCGCACGCCCGTCCGCCGGAGCCGCACCCGCCCGGTGGCGTCCCGTCCGTGACGGGCCTGCTCCTGGCGCCCCGGCACGCCGTGGGTGGCGCACTGGGGCCGGGGCGGCCGGGAGTCCCGGTGCCCCGGCGCCCCGCGGTCCCGTCGCCGACGGCCGCGGCCCGGAAGGGCGTCAATGCGGATTCCGCCACTGACGGGTGAACGGGCGGAGCGTCCCGGTGGGGGCCGGGCCCGGCGGGTCGGGTCAGTGGGGGCGGCGCAGCACGGTGGCGGCCAGGGCGAGGGCGGCGGTGGCGGCGGTGAGCGCGAAGGCGGTGACGGCGGGGAGGAGGCCGTAGGCGCGGACCAGGGCGCCGACGGCGATGATCGGGGCGGAGGAGCCCAGGTAGACGATCACCCAGAGGGCGGAGAGTTCGCTGCCGCGGCGGGCCGGGTCGAGGGCGGCCACGGCGGTGGTGAACAGGGAGCGGAAGGCGATGCCCTGGCAGGCGCCGGCCAGCACGCTGCCGACGAAGAGCAGGGCGGGGGTGCCGGTGGCGGCGGCCAGGGTGAGCAGGCCGAGGCCGGCGGCCAGGCCGGTGAGGCCGGCGGCGACCACCACCCGGTCGGAGGTCGGCGGGACGAGGAGCTGGACGGCGGCGGAGGAGCCGAGCAGCAGGGCGGCGACGGCCGCGCCGGCCATCGGGGAGCGGGTGTGCAGCAGGGTGGCGGAGAACGCGGGGGCGAGCGCCAGGTAGACGCCGAAGACCGCGTACGAGAGGAAGCCGGCGCCGGCGGCGAGCAGGAACTCGCGGCGGCCGGTGCGGGGCAGCCGCAGCCGCTTGGGCCGCAGGTGGGCGGGGGTGGTGACGCGCGGCGGGGAGGCCGGGGGCCGGTGCGGGCCGGGCATCCGGGGGTGCAGCAGGGCGAGCGGCACGCAGAGCGCGAGCAGGGCGACGGCGTGCGGCAGGAACGGGCCGAGCAGCGGCTTCGCGTCGTCGGTGAGCGCGGCGCCGACCAGCGGGCCGAGCGCGACGCCGCCCGCCGAGCAGGCCAGGGTGAGTTTGGCGGCCAGGGTGGGGCGGTCCGGTAGCAGGTCGCCGAGGGCGGCGCCGGCCGCGCCGGTGGAGAGGCCGACCGCGACGCCCTGGACGGCCCGGCCGGCGGCCAGCTGCCAGAACGACCCGGCGGTGGCGAACACCGCGTCCCCGGCGGCGGCCAGGGCGACCGCGGGCAGGATCAGGGCGCGCCGCCCGAGGTGGTCGGACCAGTGGCCGACCGCGGCGAGCACCGGGACGAGCGCGAACACGTAGACGGTGAACAGGACCGTGGTGTCCAGCGGGCTCAGGCCGAGGCGCTGCTGGAGCACCGGGTAGAGCGGGGTGGCGAGGTTCGCGCCGATCAGCATCAGCAGCAGGGCGGCGGCCACCAGGCCGACCCGGATGCCGCGCAGCGCGTTCCAGCGGCTGATCGGGGCGAGCTGGAGCTGCTTGCGGGGCGCGAGTTCCAGTGGGAGCAGGGCCTCCGACAGTCGGCGGCCGGCGTACTGAGCGGTGCTCAGGCCGGGGCCGGCGGGGGAGAGGTCCGTCACGGCAGGGGTCTCCTGTGGCGAGGCGCCGCAGGGCATCGCCGGGCCAGGGTGTGGCGGCGCGGCCCGGACGGTGCGGGTGTGCACGTGGTACGTGGAGCCGGAGCGCCGTCGCTCCGGTTCCGGGGGCGTGCGCGCGGGGGTGGTGCGCGTCGCCCACCGAAGGATACGGGTCCGCGGGCACTCGTTCGGACGCACCGCCCCACTCGTTCGGGCGGACGGCACCGCAGCTCAGGCGTTCGGTCCGGGCGGCCGATACGCTGGGTTGACGGGCCGACACGCACCGGCCCGCTCCGCCGCTCCCCGCGTCCGCCGCCCCCGGGCGGGCCGCCCACCGGACGGCGGTGCCCTGCGACCCACCCGGGAGAGCGCGCGCGATGGCCGGACGTAGCCGTAACACCCCTGACCAGCAGCCCTCCGAGGCCGAAGGTCTGCTGCCCGCCGACTACGACCTCGCCGACCTGTACGGCGCGCAGAGCGGCGACGAGGACCCCGACGACACGGCCGTCCTGATCCCGCCGATCGACCTCCCGTCGGACGCCGAGCTGGCGGCCGCCGCGCTCGCCGTCCCGCTGATCTCCCGGGTGGTCGCGCTGGCCCGCTGGGTCGCCCCGCACCGGCCCGTCGACGAGCACGGCGACCTCGGCGAGGAGGACCGGGTCCGGGCGGCCCGGATGCTCGGCGCCGAGGACCCGGACGAGGACGAGGTGGTCGAGGCGATGCGGGCCTGGGCGCTGGCCTGCGACCTCGACCTGGTCGAGACCGGCACCACCGACGAGGGCGCGCACGTCGCCATCCCCGGCCCCGACCTGGCGGCCGTCGAGGCGGGCGAGCCCGCCGCCGTCCTGGGGCTGTGGTTCGAGGCCGCCGAGCTGGTGCGCGAGCTGGCCGCCGAGGCCGAGTCGGTCGACCCCGAGGTGGTCGAGGGCAGCGAGAGCGACGACTCCGACGGCCTGGCGGAGGTCGAGGACGCCCGCGAGCAGGCCGCCGAGATCCTCGACGAGGCGCTGCACGTGCTGTACGAGACCACCGCGTTCGCCGAGCCCGGCGCCGAGACCGTCCCGCTGGGCGTGCTGGCCGCGCTGCTGGTCGTCCCCGACGGGCAGGAGCCGGACGAGGAGATGCTCGGCGAGATCACCGACCTGATGGTCGTCCTCGACCCGATGCTCGGCGACCTCGCCGAACTCGGCCTGGTCGAGCACCGGCCGATCGACCCCGACCTGTTCGAGGAGGGCACCGAGCAGGGGGAGGGCGCCGAGGCCGCCGAGCCGGTGGACACCGACCGGCCGCTCACCGAGGAGGACGCGGCCCGCTTCGGCACCGTCCGGCTCACCCCGCTCGGCCAGTACGCGGTGCGCGAGTGGCTGCTCGCCGACGGCTACGACGCGCCGCTGATCGGCGACCTCGCCGACCAGGACGGGCCCGCGCTGCTGCGCGCCCTCGCCGAGAACGGGCAGCTGTTCGCCGAACCCGAGCTCAAGAACTGGGTGGCCGCCCGCGCCCCGCTGGACGCCGCCCGCGAACTGCTGGCCGGCGCCCGCGGGCGGGACGTGCAGTCGCCCGTCCGCCGCTACTACTGCGCGCTCGGCCTCGCCGAGATCGGCCAGGACGCCGCGCCGGCGGTCACCGAGGTCGTCGACGACCCCGAGCTGGGCGGGCTGGCCCGCGAGTGGCTGCGGGCCCGCGGCGCGGACGTCGCGGCCGCCGAGCGGGAGGTCGCGCTCTGGCGGGTGATCGACTCGATGGCCGCCGTCATGCTGATCACCGCGGGCGAGGGCGGCCGGCTGCAGGCGCTCGTCGCCGACCTGCCGGTGACCGACAACCCGGCCAGCTACTTCGGCGAGGTCTGGCGGGTGCCGCACCCCATGACGGTGGAGGTGCTGGAGGCCGTCGGCGAACTGCACCTGGACCGCAAGGTGGCCAAGGAGGCCCGCCGGGCGGCGGTCAAGGCGCGGTCGCTGCGCGCACAGAGCGCCTAAGCGCCTAGCGGGCGGTGGCCCGCGGGGTGCGCGGGGCGCGGCGGGCGGGCGTGCGCCGCGGGGGCGCGACCCCGGCGGGACCCCGGGGTCTTCGCAACCCCTCCCCGTTCACCTGATGGCTCGACAGGTTCGTTGGGCCGTAAGGTAAGGCGGCGTTGGAGTGGCGAGCGGCCGGGGGTGCGGCGAGGGATGAAGTGGCAGCGCACGGACGGGGCCCGGGACCTCGAAACGGTGTACTCGGACCAGGAGGCGTCCGGCCGGGAGGTGCTGGCGGGCGCGGGGTTCCCGGTCTTCGGGTGGGTGCACGCGGCGGGCGGGGTGCCCGGGTGGGACGTGCTCGCCTCGTACGAGGTCCGCGACGGCGAACTGGAGTCGGTGGAGACCCGGTCGGGCGACTGGAGCTCGTCGCAGGGCCCGTACGTCACGGTGCGCACGCACCGGGCCGGGGCCGAGTTCTCCGGTCCGCTGCCCGACCTGGAGGACGTGGTGGAGGAGGAGCGCGACCGGGTCTACGAGCACCTGGGCGTGGACGAGGGCGACGCCGCCGGCCGGGTCCGGGCGCTGCGCGAGTGGATCACCGTGGACGGCGAGCCGCACGCGGTGCAGGTCCACGAGGACTCGCGGGCGGGCACCGGCCACGGCACGGTGTGGGCGGGCCGGTTCCGGGTGGCCGGGACGACGGTGACGGTCACCGGGCGCGGCGTCCTGCCGGGGTCGGTGGAACTGCGCCGGATCTCCGACTTCGAGCGGTACGTCGTCGGCCGGACCGCGATGCTGCGGCAGGTCGCCGCACTGCGGGCGGGCCGTCGGGGCGCCGAACCGGAGCCGGAACCCGCCGAACTGGGCCTGCGCGCCCACCACGAACTGGTGGCGCAGGCCATCGCTCGCTCGGTGGCGGTGGTCGCCCGGCTGCGGGCCGGGCGCTCGGCCCGGCTGCCGCGCCACCTGCGCGGCGAGGACCGGCAGGTGCGCTGGGAGACGGTGGTGCGGCAGCAGATGCGGCTGGCCTCGGAGACCCGCGAGGAGGCGGACGAGGCGGTCACCTCGATGGTCAACCACCTGAGCCGGCTGGCCCACCACGCGGACTGGGTGAGCGGCACCGCGGAGGGCGCGGCGGCGGTGGAGGAGGTCGTCCGGTTCACGGCGTTCGCCAGCGAGGTGCCGAGCCTGCCCGCGCAGCGGGCGTGGGAGCGGCTGTGGGCGGGCGGCACGCCCGAACTGCCCTCGGGGACCGAGGACGCCTGGCTGACCGCCTGGGAGCAGTGGCGGGTCGAGCGGACCGAGCACCGGCCGCGCCGGTAGGGCGGGTGGCGGGGTCGCCCCGGCGGGGCCGGGGCGGTGGGGCGGGGCGGTGGGCCGGGGAGGTGGGCTCGGCGTTTCGGTAAAGGGGCGGTCATCGGAGTTCCTATGGTCGGTAAATCGGCACGCTGACGCTGCATCGGATTCACGCGCGGTTCACGTGCGGCCCGGAATCTGTCGGTCACCGAAGCTCACCCTCTCCTCCAGGAGTGACCACCATGTCGCTGTCCCGCCGGGACTTCGTGAACCGTTCGACCGTGCTCGGGGCGGGTGTCCTGATCGCCGGCAGTGCCGAGGTGCTGGCCACCGCGCCGGGCGCGATCGCCGCCCCCGCGGGCGGTGACGCCGCCGTCGCCAAGGGCGGCCACACCGCGGTCGGCTACGGCGAGCTGGTCTCCGACCCGAAGGGCCTGCTGGCACTGCCGAAGGGCTTCTCGTACGAGGTCGTCACGCACTCCGGCAAGACCACCCTGGTCACCGGCGAGACCACCCCCAGCAACCACGACGGCACCGCCGCGTTCGAGGGCCGCCACGGCGCGACCCTGCTGGTCAACAACCACGAGCTGGCCGGACCGCGGGCCAACTGGGCGCACCCGGTGCCGCTGCTGGAGGGCCACGTCTACGACCCGGCCGCGGCCGGCGGCTGCACCGTCGTCGAGGTCTCCGGCCACGGCAACGGCAACGGCAAGGGCCACGGGCACGGCGGGCGCCAGGTCCGCGAGTGGGTCGGCATCGCCGGCACCGCCACCAACTGCGCCGGTGGCGCCACCCCGTGGGGCACCTGGCTGACCTGCGAGGAGACCGAGGACAAGGCCGGCACCAACGGCTTCACCAAGGACCACGGCTACGTCTTCGAGGTCGACCCGCACGACCAGGACGCCAACCGGAACCCGCAGCCGATCAAGGCGTTCGGCCGGTTCGCGCACGAGGCCGTCGTCATCGACGAGAAGCGCGGCCACGCCTACCTGACCGAGGACGCGTCCAAGCCCAACGGCCTGCTCTACCGCTGGACCCCGCCGGCCGGCTTCAAGCACGGCAAGGGCAGGCTGCGCACCCTGGCCGCCGACGCGGGCGGCTTCGAGGCGCTGAAGGCGTTCGACTCCCAGGGCAAGCTGGTCGACGACCTGTCCCGGGCCACCAAGCCCGGCACCACGTACGGCGCCGACTGGGTCAAGGTCCAGGACCGCGACGCCCGCACCACCTCGATCCGCAAGCAGTTCAAGGACGGCGAGATCACCCGGGCCCGCAAGCTCGAAGGCATGTGGTGGGGCGACAACGGCATCTACTTCGTCTCCTCGTTCGCCCGCGAGGAGTCGCCGCTGCAGCACGACGGCCAGGTCTGGTTCTACAACCCCGTCCGGCGCACGCTGACCCTGAAGGTCATCCTCGGCGTCAACAACGACGTCTGGGCCGACCAGGGCAACTTCGACGGCCCCGACAACATCACCGTCTCGCCCCACGGCGGCCTGATCATCGCCGAGGACGGCAACGGCCTGCAGCACCTGTTCGGCACCACCACCGACGGCCGGACGTACGCGCTGGCGCGCAACGAGCTCAACAACGGGACCGCCGAGGCGCCGGAGTACAGCGAGTTCACCGGTGTGACCTTCTCGCACGACGGGCGGACGCTGTTCGCGAACATCCAGGAGCCGGGCATCATGCTGGCGATCACGGGGCCCTGGCACCGGATGTGACGCCGCGTTGAACGGACGGTCCGCCCGGGGAGTCGGTGCTCTCCGCGGGCGGGCCTCGCCGTCGGCGGGCCTCGCCGTCGGCGGGGGTTGCCCGTGCCCCGGCGGGGCGCCGACCGCTAATCGGGCAGGCGGAGCTGGAGCATGGCCAGCAGGCGTTGCCGGGGCTGGGCCAGGTCGAGGCCGGTGAGTTGCTCCGCCCTCCGGACGCGGTAGCGCAGGGTGTTGGGGTGGATGTGCAGGGCGTCCGCGGCGGTGCGGACCTCGCCGAGGGCGTCGAGGTAGGCCAGGACGGACTCGGCGAGGCGGGTGCGGTGGCGGGCGTCGTGGGCGGTGAGGGCGGTGAGCCGGGGGTCGCGGAGCTCGGGGCGGTCCTGGAGCAGGGCGAGCACCTCGGAGACCAGCACCTCGGCCTGCACGTCCTGGAGCGCGGCGACGTCCGGGACGACCCCGCCGCGGCCCATCGCGTCGAGGATCCGGTCGGCCTGGGCGCGGGAGGCGGGGACGTCCGCCAGGCCGGGGACGGTCGGGCCGATCGCGGCCCGCAGCGGGATGGAGAGGTGGTCGCGGGCCGCGTCCACGGTCTCCTGCGTCCAGTCGCGCAGGGTGCCGGGCGGCAGGTTCGGCGGGAGTTCGGGGAGCAGGACGTAGACCCGGGAGTCGACCGGGGCGAGCAGGGCGCCGCGGTGCCGGGCGGCGGTGTGCACCGAGATCAGGCCGGTCACTTCGTCCCGGGAGAGCTCGGCGTCCCGGCCGTCGGTGGCGGCCGGGGCGTAGGCCAGCACGGTGGCCGGGCGGCGCAGGTCCAGGCCGAGGTGGGTGGCCAGTGACTGCGGTCCGGTGGAGCCCTCCAGCAGGCCGGTCAGCAGGGTCTGGGTGAGCCGGGTGTCGGCCGACAACTCCCTTCTCCGGCGCACCAGTTGGGCGGCCGCGACCCGGGCGGCACCGACCAGCGCCTGTTCGGCCGTCCCGGCCAGCGGACGCGAACCCTCCTGCACCCAGATCGTCCCGAGCGGCTGCGCGCCGGAGCGGATCGCGATGGCCAGCCGGCGGCGGATCCCCAGCTCCGGATGGGCGGCGATCTCGATCGCCCCCTCCGAGCCGCGCAGGTGCGAGAAGACGCCCCACTCGCGGAGCTTGGCCAGGTACGGCTCCGGGCCCTGCCGACCCAGGATGGACAGCCGGCGCAGGTCGTCCACCTCGTCGGTCTCCGAGGTGCGCGAGTAGGCCAGCACCCGGCTGGAGGTGTCCTCGATCGAGACGATGCCGCCGGTGAGCACGGCCACCGTCTGGGCCAGCGAGAACAGGTCGCCGCTGGCGGGCCCGCCGGGCCCGGGGCCGTCGGCGCCGTCGGGGTCCTCCGCGCCGGACAGCAGGGTGCGGGCCAGCGAGTCGAGATGCTCCCAGCGGGTCTCCCGGCGCACCGACAGCAGCGCCACGCCCGCCTCGGTGGCGGCCTCGCGCAGCGCGTCCGCCTGCCCCGGGCCGTCCAGCTTCACCGCGACGGCGGCGGCCCGGGCCCGTCCGGCGGCGCGCAGCGCGGGCAGCGCGGCCCGACCGCGGGCGCCGATGGCCAGCACGAGTTCGCCCGGCGCGGCGGTCGGCGGGTCCTCCGGGTCGAGGATCGACACGTGCCGTACCGGGACGTCCAGCCCGGCGGGCGCGGCCTGGAGCTCCACCAGGGGTTCGCCGAGCGACATCAGCAGTTGGCGCAGCGGGAGGCCGGTCATCGGTCGGGGCCCTCCGTGGGGCGGTCGTGGGGCGGTGGTGGGGCGGTGGGTCGTAGGGCGGCCGTAGAGCCGTCGTAGAGCCGTCGTAGAGCGGCGGGGCGTGGGGCGTTCGTGGGGCGTTCGTGCGGACGGACAAGATCCGGGAGCCGAGTTTAGCCAGCCGGACAGGAAACGGTCGCCGTGACCGGGGCGTGACGCTGTTCGTCCGGGCGGACAACGGCGAGCGGGGGAATTTGGCGGTGCGGCCAACACAAGTGGGCAGGAGCGGGGAATAGCGTTTCTTCATGGCCGGTGTGCGACCCCCACCGGCCCCCATGACGAGAAGGAGAGCGTGCGCGCCATGGATGCTGTGACCCAGGTCCCCGCGCCGGTGAACGAGCCGGTCCACAGCTACGCCCCCGGCAGCCCCGAACGGGCCCGGCTGGAGGACAAGCTGAAGGAGCTGGGCGGCCAGGGGCCGATCCAGCTCACCATGACGATCAACGGGGAGCACCGCCTCGGCGGTGGCTCCGAGATCCACGTCGTGCAGCCGCACAACCACGCTGCCCGACTCGGCACGCTGCGCAACGCGACCCAGGACGACGCGCGCGAAGCCGTCGACACCGCGCTGGCCGCCGCGCCGGCCTGGCAGGCGCTCTCCTTCGACTCCCGCGCCGCGATCTTCCTGCGCGCCGCGGACCTGCTGGCCGGGCCGTGGCGGGAGACCCTCGCCGCGGCCACCATGCTCGGCCAGTCGAAGACCGCCCAGCAGGCGGAGATCGACACCCCCTGCGAGCTGGTCGACTTCCTGCGCTTCAACGTGCACTTCGCCCGGCAGATCCTCGCCGAGCAGCCGGTCTCCTCGGACGGCGTGTGGAACCGCACCGACCACCGCCCGCTGGAGGGCTTCGTCTACGCGATCACCCCGTTCAACTTCACCGCGATCGCCGGCAACCTGCCGACCGCGCCCGCGCTGATGGGCAACGTGGTGATCTGGAAGCCGTCCCCCACCCAGCAGTTCGCCGCGCACTACCTGATGCAGCTGCTGGAGGCCGCCGGCCTGCCCAAGGGCGTCATCAACATGGTCACCGGCGACGGCCTGGCCGTCTCCGAGGTCGCGCTCAAGCACCCCGCGCTGGCCGGCATCCACTTCACCGGCTCCACCGCCACTTTCCAGCACCTGTGGCGCACCGTCGGCGAGAACATCGCCGGCTACCGCACCTACCCGCGGATCGTCGGTGAGACCGGCGGCAAGGACTTCCTGGTCGCCCACCCGTCCGCCGACCCGGCCGTGCTGAAGACCGCGATGACCCGCGGCGCCTTCGAGTTCCAGGGCCAGAAGTGCTCGGCGCTGTCCCGCGCCTACGTCCCGGCCTCGCTCTGGGCCGAGATCAAGGACGACTTCCGCGACGAGGTCGAGTGGCTCACCATGGGCGACGTCAGCGACCTCGCCAACTTCATGGGCGCCGTCATCGACGAGCGCTCCTTCGCCAAGAACAAGGCCGCGATCGACCGCGCCAAGGCCGACCCGCAGGTCGAGGTGCTGGCCGGCGGCACGTACGACGACTCGGTCGGCTGGTTCGTCCGCCCGACCGTGCTGGTCTGCCAGGACCCGGCCGCCGAGTACTTCCGCGACGAGTACTTCGGCCCGATCCTCGCCGTGCACGTCTACGCCGACGAGGACTACGACGCGATGCTCTCCCAGATGGAGTCGGTCTCCGCGTACGGCCTGACCGGCTCGATCATCGCCCAGGACCGCGAGGCCGTCGAGCACGCGATGCGCGTCCTGCGCAACGCGGCCGGCAACTTCTACATCAACGACAAGCCGACCGGCGCCGTCGTCGGCCAGCAGCCCTTCGGCGGCGGCCGGGCCTCCGGTACCAACGACAAGGCCGGCGCCAAGCAGAACCTGACGCGCTGGACGTCCACCCGCTCCATCAAGGAGACGTTCGTCCCGCCGACGGACTACCGCTACCCGCACATGGGCTGACCAGGCCCCCTCGACGGCCGGCCACCACCCCCGGCCGGCCGTCGCCCCCCTTCTCCACCAGCTGATCCGCTTCGCCGGGAGTCCACGATGCTCCGTTCCGCCCTCCTCGCCGCCTCGCGCTCCCCGCAGGTGCGCACCATGGTCGAGAAGTTCCCGCCCACCCACGCGATCGTCGAGCGCTTCGTCGCCGGCGACCGGCTCGACCAGGGCGTGGCCGCCACCGAGAAGCTGGTCGCCAGCAGCCGCAAGGTCACCCTCGACCACCTCGGCGAGGACACCAAGGACGCCGACCAGGCCGCCGGCACCGCCCTCGCCTACGAGCACCTGCTCACCGCGCTCAAGGAGACCGGCCTCGCCGCCGACGCCGAGGTCTCCGTCAAGCTCTCCGCGGTCGGCCAGTTCCTCCCGGTGGACGGCGAGAAGATCGCCCTGGAGAACGCCCGCCGGATCTGCGAAGCGGCCGCCGCCGCCGGCACCACGGTGACCCTCGACATGGAGGACCACACCACCACCGACTCCACCCTGGCCATCGCCCGCGAACTGCGCGCCGACTTCCCGTGGCTCGGCGTCGTCCTCCAGGCGTACCTGCGCCGCACCGAGGCCGACTGCCGCGACCTCGCCCACGAGGGCTCCCGGGTGCGCATCTGCAAGGGCGCCTACAAGGAGCCCGAGTCGGTCGCCTTCCAGGGCAAGCGGGACGTCGACCTCGCGTACGTCCGTGCGCTCAAGGTCCTGATGGCCGGCGAGGGCTACCCCATGGTGGCCTCGCACGACCCCAACATGATCAAGATCGCCGGCCAGCTCGCCGAGTGGAACAAGCGCGACGTCTCCTCGTTCGAGTACCAGATGCTCTACGGCATCCGCCCCGAGGAGCAGCTCCGCCTCGCCGAGGCCGGCAACACCATGCGGGTCTACCTCCCCTACGGCCAGGAGTGGTACGGCTACTTCATGCGCCGCCTCGCGGAGCGCCCCGCGAACCTGACCTTCTTCCTGCGCGCGATGGCCACCCGGGGCTGAGCCGCCGTCTTTCCGTTCCCGAGGGCCCGCGGCTTCCCGCCGCGGGCCCTCGGCCGTACCGTGGCGCGGCTCAGGCGGCGGGCCGCAGGTGTTCGCCCATGTCGCCCATCCCGGCGGCGCGGGCCTGCTCCTCGGTCATTCCGGGGCCGTCAGCGGGACGCCCGCGTCGCGGGCGTCGGATCGGCCACCGTGAGGCGCCACTTCCCCACCTGCCGGGCCCTGCTCGAAGCCGTCTTCAAGCAGCGCGTCCACGACCTGTGCGAGCGCGTGCACGCGCTCCGCGACGAGCCCGACAGCCGCGCCGCGCTGGTGGAATGGCTGCGCGAACTGCTCGCCTCCTCACTCGCCGCACGCGGCCTGGCGGACGTCCTCTCCCACCAGCCCCTCCAGTGGCGGACGGGGGTCCAGTCGAGGCGGCCCGGGCCGCGGGCGCCGATGTGCAGGAGGAAGGTGTCGTTCGGGGTGAACAGGCTGGTGGTGCGGGCGAGTTGGAGCCAGGTGCGGTCGGTTTCGGCGACCTGGTCGGGGGAGTCGAGCGGGACGGTGCGGGTGGGGGTGGCCTCGAAGGCGGGGATCAGGCGGGTGTGCGGGTCGTCCGGCGGGGTGGTGTCGGGGGTGGTGGGTACGGGGCGGTGACGGTGACCAGGCCGCGGTGGAGGGTGAAGAAGAGGCGGAAGGACGAGTCGGCGGGGCGGAAGGTGGTGGTGCCGTGGCGGCGGGCGAGCAGGAAGCGCACGTCGTCGAGCAGACCGGGGACGGCGAGGACGGTCATCATGCCCTGGTCCGGGGTGTGGCCAGCGGAGGTGGCGGAGCCCTCGGGGCCGGTGAACGCCAGGTCGCAGAGGTCGAAGCCGCTGGGGGCGCCCTGGCCGGGACGGACCGAGAAGCGGAAGGCGACGGGGGACGGCGGGGCGGCGGGCATGGGGGAACGCTAGCGGGAAGTGGGGTGTAGGGGAGGGGAGGGGAGGGGGAGGAGGGGAGGGGGTGCTGTGGTTGAAAAGCACGCAGCGGCACGGACCTTCGGTGGGCTCCGGCCGTCAGCAGCTCGGTCCCGCCGTTCCCCGGGCCCCTGATGACGTGTGTTCAGGTGGCGGTGGCGGTGGGGGCGAAGCGTCCGGCGCGCCAGGCGGGGAAGGGGGAGTGGGGGGCGGTGCGGGAGCCCGAGGTTTCCAGGGCGGTGGCGAACTGGTGGGCCAGGGTGGTCAGTTGGGTGTAGAGCTGGTCGTACGGGTGGTGTTCGGTGCTGGGGGAGGGCGCCCAGGTGGTGCGGGAGGCGCAGTGGACGGTGACCAGGTCGGGGGTGGGGAAGGTGAAGGTCAGGGTGCGTTCCAGGCCCTGGGGGTAGAGGTCCAGGGTGTGCGGGGTGCGGTCGTGGAAGGCGGTGAGCAGCTGGTCGAGCTCTTCCAGGAACGCGGAGAGGTCGTAGGAGACGTCGAAGTGCCAGGGCGCGCCGAAGCCGCCCGCCTCGGCGGTCGCGTCGGTGGCGGCGAGGTCGGCGCAGCCGATCAGCGCGAGGGTGGGGTAGTCGTACGGCGGTTCGTCGAGCGGGTCGAGCGCCTCCGGCGCGGCCGGGGCGGTGGGCGGCCGGAGGCGGACGTGGAAGCGGTGGCGGTCGTCCGGGGGCACGTCAGAGCATCGCGGCGGCGGGCTTGACCATGCTGCGGGCGGTCTTGGCGTTGACGTACTCGCCGAGGGCGGTCATCACCCACTCGCCGGAGAACTGGCGGACGAGCTTGCACATGGCGACGCCGGTGTGCGGCTCGGACTGGGCCAGGTCGAAGCGGACGAGTTCCTGGTCGGTGGCGGTGTCGACCAGGCGGCAGTAGGCGTTCTTGATGTCGGTGAACTTCTGCCCGGAGAAGGAGTTCACCACGAAGACCAGGCCGCAGACCTCGGCGGGCAGGCCGGCCAGGTGGACGGTGATCGCCTCGTCGTCGCCGCCGCCCTTGCCGGTGAGGTTGTCGCCGGAGTGGGCGATCGCGCCGTTGAAGATGGAGAGCTTCATGAACCAGGCGGTGTCGATCTTCTCGCGCTGGGCGTCGAAGGCGATCACGGACGCGTCGAGGTCGATGCTGCGGCCGTGGCCGGCGGGCTCCCAGCCCAGGCCCATCCGGACCGAGGAGAGGAACGGCTTCCCGCCCTTCTCCAGCGAGACCGAGCCGCCCTTGACCAGGTTGACCCGGCCCTTGTCGAGGGTGATCTTCCCGACGGCGGGCGAGCCGGACGGCATGGGGGGCGGGGTGCCGGGCCCCTGGGACGGCGGCGGGGGCGTCGCGGCACCGCGCGGTGCGGTGCCGGGCCGCGGCGGGGCGGCGGGCGGGACGGGCGGG
>NZ_JBSGET010000072.1:0-40944 GCF_053603035.1 Kitasatospora sp. NPDC004272
GTCAGGACGGCCGCGCACCCGGCGGCGACGGCCGGCACCGGCATGGCGGCGGCCGGGGAGCCGAGGGCGGCGAGCAGCGCGACGAGTCCGGGCCCGGCCACGGCGGCGGCGTTGTAGGTCACCGCGTCCCACGCCTGCGCCCGCCCCTCCTCCCCCGCCCCCGCCTGCGTCCCGTCCGGCGGCAGCCGGGCCAGCAGGGCGGAGAGTCCGCCGGAGACGACGGGTCCGCAGCAGCCGCCGAGGGCGGCGACGGCGAGGACGGGCGGGAGCGGGAGGCGGCCCAGGGTGGCGGCGAGGACGGCCACGGCCGCGGCGAGGACGCCGAGCGCGGCGGCGTGCAGGAGCCGGGGGCGGCGGGTGCGGGCCGCGAGGGCGCCGGTCAGCGGCGCGGCCAGCGCGTGCGGGGCCGTCCAGGCGGCGAGGACGAACGCGCCGGGTGCCGCGTCGCCCGTGCGGTGCAGGGCGAGCAGGACCATCGCCACGGCGGCGCCCTCGTCGGCCGAGCGGGCGAGGAACGCGGTGGACGCGTAGCGCAGCAGCATTCCGGCCTCCCCCGTAACGGCTTACCATCAAAAGGCGTTACCCGGCCGGAAGGCAAGCCCCCGCCCGCCGGCACCGGCTCCAGGAAGGCACCTGCATGAGCACCCGCGGCTTCCGCACCGCCCAGCGCGTGATCGATCTGGCGAACGCCGTCCGCGCCCACCCCGAACTGCCCCGCGAGGTGGCGGCGGCCCTGCTGGTGCGCCACGGTGAGCGTCCGGAGGAGCTGGCGCGGGACGCGTTCTCCGCCGCCGACCTGCGCGAACTGCGGGACGCCGCCCGGCGGATGGCCGACCTGCTCGCCGAGCCGGATCCGGACCTGGCGGCGGCCGCCCTGAACGCGGTCCTGGCCGAGCACGCGGTCGCGCCCCGGCTGTCCCGGCACGGCGGCCACCCCTGGCACCTGCACGCGGACCGCGAGGACGCCGGCTGGTGCGAGTGGTTCCTGGCGTCGGGCGCGCTGGCCCTGGCCCACCTGCTGACCGAGCACGGCCGCCCGCCCTGGGCCGAGTGCGCGGCCACCGACTGCCGCACCCTCCACCTGCACACCGGCCCCGGCAGCCCGCGCCGCTACTGCTCCCCCGCCTGCGCCTCCCGCACCCGGGTGGCCGCCCACCGCCGCCGGCACGGCCGGCCGGCCTGACCCCGGGCCGTCAGCTCATGGTGAGCCGACCGGTCAGGAAGGCCGTCCCGCCGCGCGACCAGGTGATCCGCGCCTCGTCCGTCGACCACCGGTACTGGGCGTCGCCCGGCGGGGCGAGCCGCTCGGCCGGCAGCCCCTGCCGGGCCCGGGCGCGTTCGCGGGCCGCCCCGACGAGCTCCTCCCAGGCGGCGTGGTCGTGCTCCGAGCGGTCTTCCACTGGTCCTCCTCATCCGGAACGGGCGCCGCGGTCCTCCCGTCCGCGCAGGTGGCGGCAGGTTCCGGGGGCGCCGCGTCCGGGATCGGCCGCTTCAGCGCCCGGCGCGGGAACCGACGGCAGGCCGCTCGGGCGCGGCGGTCGCGCGGTGGCGGCCGCGGCGGGCCGGGGCCCGGGTCGCGGTGACGGCCGCGGCGACGACGAGGGGGGTGAGCAGCAGGGCCATGGTGAGGGTCATCGTGGTGCCTCCGGGTGTCCGGTGTGGTCCGGTTCCTGCTGGTGCGGTTACCCGTGCCCGGCTCGGTCATGTGCTCGGATCGCCCGGGTCACCCGCCCGGACCGCGACCCGGCCCGGATCCCGCCCGTTCGGTCGTCCACCGTTCGGAGGTCTTCCCGGGCCGACGATCCGTCAATCTGCTTCGCGGGGGCGCTCGGGCAGCACGATCGGCGCGCCCCCGCGCGGGTGCGCCAGGACCTCGACGGGGTGGCGGTAGACCCGGGTGAGCAGGTCGGCGTCCAGGACGGCGCCGGTGGGGCCGACGGCGACGGTGCGTCCGGCGTCCAGCAGGGCGATCCGGTCGGCGTGCGCGGCGGCCAGCGTGAGGTCGTGCAGGACGACGACCACGCCGCACCCGGCGGCGGCACGTTCCCGGGCGATCCGCAACACGAGTTCCTGGTGGCGCAGGTCGAGCGCGGCGGTGGGTTCGTCGAGCAGCAGCAGCGCGGTGTCCTGGGCGAGGATCCGGGCCAGCGCGACCCGGGCCCGTTCGCCGCCGGAGAGCGCGGTGAAGGGGCGCCGGGCGAGGTGGGCGCAGTCGGTGGCGGCCATCGCGGCGGTGACGGCGTCCTCGTCCTCGGCGGCGGAGCAGCGGCCGCTCCAGGGGGCGCGTCCCATCCGGACCACCTCGGCGGCGGGGAACGGGAAGGACACCTCGTGGGTCTGGGTCAGCAGGGCGCGGCGGCGGGCGAGTTCGAGCGGCTTGTGCCCGGCCAGCGGGCGGCCGTCGAGCCGGACCTCGCCGCGGGTCGGGCGCCGGTCGCCGGCCAGCACGGACAGCAGGGTGGACTTGCCGGCGCCGTTGGGGCCGAGCAGGGCGAGGATCTCCCCGGCGCGCACGGCCAGGTCGACGTCGGCGAGCAGTGCGCGGCCCCCGGCGGCGAAGCCGATGCCCTCCGCTTCGAGCAGTGCGGTCATGCCCAGCCTCCCTGGCGGCGTCGGGTGCGGCGCAGCAGCCAGAAGAAGAACGGGCTGCCGATGAGTGCGGTGAGGACGCCGAGCGGGAGTTCGGCGGGGGCGGCCAGGGTGCGGGCGGCGAGGTCGCCGGCGACCAGGACGAGCGCGCCGCCGACGGCGGACGCGGGCAGCAGGAAGCGGTGGCCGGGCCCGGCGAGCATCCGCAGCAGGTGCGGGACGACCAGGCCGACGAAGCCGATGATGCCGCTGACCGCGACGGCGGCGGCGGTGAGCAGCGCGACGACGGTGATCAGCACGATCCGCATCCGTTCGACGTCCACGCCCAGGTGCCGGGCGGGGCGTTCGCCGAGCGCGAGCAGGTCGAGGCGGCGGGCGTAGCGGGGGGCGACGGCCAGGCCGAGGGCGGCGAACGGGAGGACGGCGAGTACCTTGGCCCAGCTCGCCTGGGAGAGCGAGCCGAGCTGCCAGAAGGTGACCTGGCTGATCGCGGCGGTGTCGGCGGTGAACAGCAGCAGGCCGATCAGGGCGCCGCAGAACGCGTTGACGGCGACGCCGGTGAGCAGCAGGGTGACCACCTCGGTGCGGCCGCCGCTGCGCGACACGGCGTAGACGACGCCGACGGTGAGCAGTCCGGCGGCGAACGCGGCGGCGGTGACGGTCCACGAGCCGAGGGCGTCCAGGCCGAGCACGATGCAGGCGACGGCACCGACCGCGCCGCCGGAGGAGACGCCGATCACGGCGGGTTCGGCCAGCGGGTTGCCGAACACGCCCTGCATCAGCGCCCCGGCGCAGCCGAGTGCGGCGCCGACCAGCAGGGCGAGCACGACCCGGGGCAGCCGGACGTTCCACAGCACCGATTCGGGGACGCGGTCCAGGGCGTGGCCGCCGAGGTGGGCGCGGTGGGCGAGCGAGGCGAGGATGTCGCCGAGCGGGATGGCGTAGGCGCCGGTGCCGGCGGCGAGCAGCGCGAAGCCGAGCAGGGCGGCGCAGAGTCCGGCCAGCAGCAGCGGGCGCTTGTCGCGGGCGGGCCCGTCCGCCCGGGGCGGTGCGGGGGCCCGGGGCGGGGTGGCGGTCTGGGGCGGTGCGGGGGCCCGGGGCGGGGTGGCGGTCTGGGGCGGGGTGGGGGTGGTCACTTGGCGTCCCGGTGCAGTTGGTCGGCGATCTCGCGGAGCACCTGGGGGGTGCGCGGGCCGTAGGAGAGCAGGCGGCCGTCGTCGATCGAGATGATCCGGCGGTCGAGTCCGGCGGGGGTCTGGGCGACGCCGGGGAGCTTGAGCATGCCGTCGACGCCGCCGACCGACTCCAGGCCCTTGCTCATCACCAGGATCGCGTCGGGGGCGGCCTCGACCAGGGCTTCGCTGGTGAGCGGGGTGAAGTCGCCGGTGAGGTGGGCGGCGGTGCCCGCGTCCTCGCCGCCGGCGGCCTCGATCAGCGAGGGGGCGCCGGAGTCGGGGCCGCCGAGCAGGAAGACCGAGGCGCTGCCGCGCAGGTACAGGAACGCCACCTTGGGGCGGGCGGCCCCGGCGGCCGGGAGCTGCGCACGCACCTCGGCGATCCGGCGCTCGGTGCGCTCCTTGAGCTGCGCCCCGGCCTCGGGGACGCCGAGGGCGGCGGCGACGGCGGCGATCCGGGGGCCGATGTCGGACAGCTGCTTGGCGTCGTCCAGGACGATCAGTGGGACGCCGGCGGCCCGGATCTGTTCGACGGCCTCGGCCGGCCCGGTGCTGCGGTCGGCGAGCACCACGGTGGGGTGCAGGGAGAGCACGCCCTCGGCGGAGACCTCGTGGGCCTGGGTGATGACGGGGAGCTTCGCGGCCTGTTCGAAGGTGGTGGAGACGTCCCGGGCGACCGCGTGCTCGCCGAGGCCGAGGCTGAAGACCAGTTCGGCGAGGCTGCCGTTGAGCGGGATGATCCGCTCGGCGCTGCTGACGGTGACCTGTCGGCCGTCCGCGGAGGGCACGGTGACGGGCAGTCGGGGGGTGGGGGTGTCGGGCAGCGCCTCGATCCGGTCGGGGTCGGCGGTGGCGGTGGCAGGGGCCTTGGGGTCGGTGGTGGCGGCCTGGCCGGTGGCGCAGGCGGTGGCGCCGAGCAGGAGTCCGAGGACGGCGAGCAGGACGGCGGGAGCGGTTCTGGTCCGGTCGCGGAGGGTGCGGGTCAACCTCGGGCCTTTCTCGGTGCGTTGACGTCCCGTCGAAGCCGACCCGGGGGGTCGTGGACGGAACACTTGACTCATATATTAGGTTAGCCTTACCTCAGTTCAACAGGGGGGTCCTTCCCTCCGCGCCCCCTGCCACCTGCCCGTTTCCCCTCCGCCGAGGAGTGATCCGCCATGCCCGTCCCCGGACGGCCCCCCGTACCACCCCGCCGCCCGGCCGGACGGCTGCGCACCGCGCTCGTGCTGCCGCTCGCCCTGCTGCTCGCCCTCGCCTGGCTGCCCGGCCGGGCCGCCGCGGCCGACCCGGCCGTCTCCGGCGGACGCCTCGACTGGGGCATCAAGCAGTCCTTCCTCAGCTACGTCACCGGCCCGATAGCCAACGGCAAGTGGGCCCTCACCGGCGGCGCGGCCACCGTCGGCGGCTCGGTCTTCCGCTTCCACTCCGCGACCGGCAGCTACGACCCGTCCACCGGCGCGCTCTCCGCCGCCTTCCAGGGCGGCGTCCGGTTCACCGGCCACCAGGAGAACGGCGGCAACGCGCTCGACCTCGTGATCTCCCACCTCACCGTCAGGGCCACCGCGGGCGGCGCCGCCGCCCTGTACGCGGACGTCAGCTCCAAGTCCCGGGAGAGCGGCCGGACCTCCAGCACCGGCCAGGCCCGGCTGGCCGACCTCTCGCTCGCGGGCGTCTCGCTGAAGAACGCCACCGGCACCCTCACCCTCAGCAACGTCCCCGCGACGCTGACGGCGGCCGGCGCGAACGCCTTCGGCGGCTTCTACACCGCCGGGACGGCGCTCGACCCGCTCACCTTCTCGGTCACCCTCAAGACCCCGGCCGCCACTCCGTCCCCGACGCCCACCCCGTCCGCGACGCCCACCCCGTCCGCGGCCCCGTCGACGGCCCCCGCCACCGAACCGTCCGGGACGACCGCCGCGCCCACCGCCTCCGCCACCGCCACCGCCACCGCCACCGCCCTCGACCGGGGCGCCCTCGACTGGGGCGTGCGCCGCACCTTCCGCGACTACGTCACCGGCTCGATCGCCCGGGGCAGTTGGCAGCTCGGCGACGGCGCGGCCGACGGCGGGGCCTTCTTCCGCTGGACGCCCGCCCGCGGCAGCTGGGACCCGGCCGCCCGCACCCTCGACGCCTCCTTCACCGGCACCGTCCGCTTCACCGGCCTGCGCGAGGGCGACACCGACGGCCTCGACCTCACCCTCGCCAACCCCCGGCTCACCGCCACCGGCGCCGAGGGCCGCCTCACCGTCGACGTCTCCGGCCGCACCCCCGACGGCACCACCCGCACCCCGGCCCCGGTCGAGATCGCCACCTTCGACGCGAACGCGCTGAAGACCGAGAACGACCTCCTCACCGCCACCGACCTCCCCCTCACCCTCACCTCCGCCGGCGCGGGCGCCTTCGGCGGCCTCTACCCCGCCGGCACCGAGATGGACCCGCTCACCGTCAGCCTCCCGCTCACCCCCACCGCGACGATTCCCCCGCTCCCCGACCTCGGCGCCACCCCGGTCACCACCACCCCCACCGCGACCGCCGACTCCTCCTCCCCCTCCGCCGCCCTGCTCACCGCCCTCGCCCTGACCCTCACCGCCGCGGCGGCAGCGGCCACCGCCTTCGTCGTCCGCCGCCGCAAGCGCCCCTGACACGGAGAGCCCCCGCCAGGGGCCCGGGGAACGGCGGGCTCGTGCTGCTGACGGCCGGAGCCCATCGAAGTGTCCGTGCTGCTGCGTGTCTTTGACCGAACCAGAAGCCGATGCTCCCAAAGGCAGTGAACCTCGCGCAGACCCGGGCTCGCCGTTCCCCGAGCCCCTGTTTTGCCCTCCCGTTTCCACCACACCGATTCCCGGAGCCACACCCATGTCCCACACCCCCGCCCGCCACCGCAACCGCACCCGGCTGGCCGCTCTCGCCGCCGCGACCGCCGGTCTCGGTCTGACCGCCTTCGGCCTGCCCTCCCTCGCCTTCGGCGCCGGTGCCCCCACCACCGTCAGCTACGACACCGGTTCGCTGAACTGGGGCGTCCTGGCGAAGTTCCGCAGCTACGTGACCGGCCCGATCGGTGGCGGCAGCGCCACCGCGACCGGTGGCGCCATCGTCAACCAGGACGGCTCGTACCACTTCAACCTGGCTTCCGCGGGCTACGACACCACGACCCACAGGCTGAACGCCACGTTCGACGGCGGGGTGCGCTTCCTCGCCCACGACGGCGCGCTGGACGTCGCGTTCAGCGACCTGCGGATCAGCACCGAGGGCACCACCGGCACCCTCATCGCGGACACCTCCTCGAAGGAGACCGTCGGCGCGGCCGCCCCAACCGTCCGCGAGGACGTCCCGCTGGCCACCTTCACCGTGGCCCGCGACACCACCAATGGCGGGTCCACCGCGGCCGCCCTGACCGCGGAGGGCGCCAAGGCGTTCGCCGGGTTCTACCCGGCCGGCACCGCCCTGGACCCGCTGTCGATCGTCCTCAAGCAGACCCCCGCCCCGTCCCCGTCGCCCTCCACCCCGGCCGAGCCGTCCACCGAGCCGAGCACCCAGCCGAGCAGCGGCCCGTCCACCGAGCCCTCGACGGAGCCGTCCACCGAGCCGAGCGCCGCGCCCTCCACCGAGCCGTCCACCGGCCCCTCCTCCTCCCCCTCGGCCGGGCCGTCGCCCGAGCCCTCGCCCTCCGCGTCCGCCTCCACCCCGGCGGGCAACGAACTGGCGGTCGTGGACGGCCGGTTGGAGTGGAAGGTGCAGGAGGACTTCCTGGCCTACGTGACGGGGCCGATCGCCGCGGGCAAGGTGGAGTTCGGCGGCGGCGCGGCCGGCTTCGGGTTCGGTTCGGGCAGCGGCAGCTACCGGACGGACACCCACGCGCTGTCGGCGGACTTCGCCGGTTCGGTGCGCTTCCTGGGCCACCGGGGGGCCGACGGGCAGTACCAGCTGGACACCGCGCTGTCGAAGCTGGGCATCCGGGTGGACGCCTCCGGGGCGTACCTGGTGGCGGACGTGACCGCCAAGTCCCTCTCCGGCGGGGAGCCGGTCGTGCTGACCGGGGTCCGGATCGCCGAGCTGGACCTGTCGAAGGCCGACTTCACCCCGGTCGACGGCGTGGTGACGCTGCGCCAGGTCCCGGCGACGCTGACGGCGGAGGGCGAGCCGGTGTTCGGGCAGTACAAGGAGGGCAAGGCGCTGGCCCCGGTGACCGCGGTGCTCTCCTTCGACCGCTCCGCCACCCTGCCGTCCACCACCCCCTCCACCGAAACCGGCACCGAAACGGGCACCGAAACGGGCACCGGAACGGGCACCGGAACGGGCACCGGCACCGGCAGCACGACCGGTGGCGCCACCCTCACCACCTCCGGCGCCGACGGCGGTGAACTCGCCTACACCGGCGGCGGCACCGGCACCGCCCCGATCCTGGCGACGGCTGCCGGGCTGCTGCTGATCGGCGGGGCGACCACCGTCCTGGCGCGCCGTCGCTCCTCCGGCGGCACCGCTGCCGAGTGAGGCGGCCGCGCGCGAACCGGGCCCGCACGGAGCTTCCGTGCGGGCCCGGCCCGCGTGGCGGCGGGGGCCGGCCTACCGCGCCGGCGCGTTCGCCGCGGCCCGGGCGCGGATCCGCTGGGTGAGGAAGAGGGCCGCCCGGTCCAGCGCCTCGTCCGCCTCGTCCAGGAGGCCCGCGAACGCCTGGAACACGTGCGGCACGTCGGCGGTGACGTCCAGGATGACGTCCACCCCGGCCGCCCGCGCGCGTTCGGCGAGGCGGGTGGAGTCGTCCAGCAGGATCTCGTTGGTGCCGACCTGGATCAGCAGCGGGGGGAAGCCGGTCAGGTCGGCCAGCACGGCCGGGCTGAGCAGGGGGTGGCGGGGGTCGGCACCGGCGAGGTACATGGCCCCGGTGTGTTCGACGGCCGCGCGGGTGAAGATCGGGTCGACGCCCTCCTTGCTGTCCATGCTCGGGCCCGTGCGGGTGGCGTCGAGACCCGGGGAGAACGCCACGACGGCGGCGGGCAGCGGGAGTCCCGCGTCCCGGGCGGCGAGGCAGGTGGTGACGGCGAGGCCGCCGCCGGCGGAGTCGCCGGCGAACGCGACGGCCGCGGGGTCGGTGCCGCGGTCGAGGAGTTCGCGGTAGGCGCGCAGGGTGTCCTCGATCGCGGCCGGGTACGGGTGCTCGGGGGCCAGCCGGTAGTCCGGCGAGTACGCCTCGAAGCCGGTCCCGGCCACCAGGTGTCCGGTCAGGCAGAGCGCGGTCTCGGGGGAGCCGAACACGAAGCCGCCGCCGTGGAAGTACAGGATCGTCCCGGCACGGCGGGGCCCGCCGTCCGGCTCGACGCGCAGGGCGGGTCGGCCGCCGAGCGCGGTCCGGGTGGTGCGGACGGTGTCGGGCACGGCCATCCGGGCCATCAGCGCCTCGAATCCGGCCCGCAGTTCGGCGACCGTCCGGAGGCCCGCGGGCCGGGGCTGCCGCATCATCGCGTCGATCCGGGCGCGCTGTTCCTTGCTCATGGGTGCACTCCTGCCACGATTGGATGCCGCTACACTATATGCTGTGGCATCTAAATCGAGCAGTGGGACGGCCGACCCCTCCGGCTTCTTCGCGGACCTGGTCCGGTGCGAGACACGTCTGTACAACGCCCTCAACGACCGCCTCCGCGAGCGGCACGGGATCGTCACCTCGCAGTTCGAGTTCCTGCGCTACCTGCGCGACCACCCCGGCTGCCGGGTGGCGGACCTCGCCGCCGAGTTCGCCATCGGCGTCGGGGCGACCAGCAAGGGGATCGACCGCCTGGAGCGGGAGGGGTGGGCCGCCCGGCAGCCCAACCCCTCCGACCGCCGCTCCTCCCTGCTGGCCCTGACCGACGACGGCTCGCGGCTCGTCGACGCGGCGGAGGAGACGTTCACCCGCGAACTCGCCGCGCTGCTCGGCGAGTCGCTCGACGGCGCGGCGGGCCCGGCCGTCCTCGGGTTCCTCGCGGAGCTGCGCTCCGCGCTCGAACGCGACCGGATCGGCGCGCCCACCGGCTGAGTCCCGTCAGGACGGGCGGCGGCACGCCAGGACGGACCGAGTCACGTCAGGACGGGCGGCGGCACGCCAGGACGGACCGAGTCACGTCAGGACGGGCGGCGGCACGCGGCGCTCAGCGTTCGCCCGCCAGCACGGCCAGTTCGCGCAGCCGGGTGAAGTAGTCGGCGGCCTCCGGGTCGTCGGCGAGTTCGGGCAGGATCCGATGGACGGTCGCTATGCCGGTGCGCAGGGCCGCTCTGCGGCGCTGGTCCAGCGGCCCGGTCAGGGCGGCGGACACGCAGCCGGCGAGGTGGCTGTCGAGCAGCACCAGGTCCTCACCGGCGGGGGCGCGCCGGTAGCAGCTCTGCGGGAAGGGCAGGTCCAGGAAAGCCTGCCAGAGGGTGGCCAGCTGGTCATCGTGCGTGTCGCTCATGCGGACGATGATGCCCGAGCGCACGGCCGCCCCGTCACCCGCCCCGCCCCTGCTCCGCCCGGCCCCCGCCCGGCCGGGCGGTCGCTCAGGCGCTCAGCGGGTACCGGTCGCCGAGCTCGCCGAATATCGCGCCGTTGAGGACGAAGGCGCGCTTGCACTCCTCGGCGACCCGGCAGCGCTCGACCTCGTCCATCAGCTCGCCCGCGGCGTCCAGCTTGGCGCGGTAGTCGCGCTTGAACGCGGCGGGGTTGTCGATCTCCTCGAAGACGTAGAACCGGACGCCGTCGCCCTTGCGCTCGAAGCCCCAGGTGCGCTCGGCGACGCCGCGGATGATCTGACCGCCCGACAGGTCGCCGAGGTAGCGGGTGTAGTGGTGGGCCAGGTAGCCGGCCGGCCAGGTCTCGGCGAGCTCCCCGATCCGGGCGGCGATCGCCTCGGTGGCGGGCAGCGGGGCGAGGGTGTCGCGCCAGTCGGGGCCGGCCAGGTGGTCGAGGTCGCGCTCGATCGCGGCGGTGCGCAGCAGGGCGCGGTCGACCAGCGGGCCGGCGACGGGGTCCGCGGCGAGGGTGTCCAGGTGGGCTTCCAGTGCGCGGTAGACGTACCAGAGCTGGCCGGTGAGGTCGGTGTACGCCTGAACGCCGAGCTTCCCGCCGAGCAGGTCGCTCATGAAGGAGGAGTGCTCCGCCGCCTCGTGCTCCTCGGCGCTGGCGGTGCGGAGCAGGGTGGAGAAGGCGGCGGGCCGCTGGTCGGGGCTGGACATCGGGGAGGGCCTCCAAAGATCGAATCCCCCCGATTATTTAGGTGAGGCTCACCTAAGTCAAGCCGTTGCCGACGCCCTGTCGGGAAGATTCCACGAGCCGTTGAATCCGCCGCCCCACCGGCTCCGACGTGCTTGGATGCTCGCCATGGACCGATCGACACAGTACCCGGGCCGCTCCTTCGACGAACTGGTCGACGAGGCCGCCACCGCCCCCGTCGACGGCTGGGACTTCTCCTGGCTGGCCGGCCGGGCCACCGAGCAGCGCCCCTCCTGGGGCTACCAGCGACTGCTGGGCGAGCGGCTCGCGGCGGCCGGCGCGGCGCTGGACGTGCAGACCGGCGGCGGCGAGGTGCTGGCGGGCGCGGGGGCGGCGAACTTCCCGCGCACCCTGGTGGCCACCGAGGGCTGGGCGCCGAACGCCGCCCGGGCGACGCGGCTGCTGCACCCGCTGGGCGCCGTGCTGGTGGCCGTCCCGGAGGACGCGCCGCTGCCGTTCGCGGACGGCGCGTTCGACCTGGTGACCAGCCGTCACCCGGCGCGGGTCGACTTCCCGGAGATCGCCCGGGTGCTGGCCCCCGGCGGCACGTACTTCGCGCAGCACGTGGGCGGGCGCACCAACGTCGAGCTGAGCGCGTTCTTCCTCGGGCCGTTCCCGGTGCCCACCGACCGCGAGCACGAGGTGGAGGCCGCGCGGGCCCGGGCGGCGGGCCTGGAGGTGGTGGGCTGCCGCAACGAGCGGCTGCGGCTGGAGTTCTCCGACGTCGGCGCGGTGGTCTGGTTCCTGCGCAAGGTGGTCTGGACGGTGCCCGGCTTCTCGGTCGGGCAGTACCGCGAGCGGCTGCGCGAACTGCACGAACTGATCGGCCGCGCGGGCCCGTTCACCTCCACCATGTCCCGCACCCTGTTCGAGGCCCGCAAGCCCGCCGCCCGCTGAGCGCCCCCGGCCCCCGGCCCCCGACCCTCGACCCCCGGCCCCCACCCGCCCGGCCGCCCGCGCACCCGGCGCAACCCGTCACCCGCACCGGTGACCGGACGGGACGGGACCCCCCGGACCGGCTATGCATCCCGCCCGGGAACGGCCCGGGACGACGAGCGACGGGAGGCGGTCGCGGTGGCGGCACAGGAGACGGCGGACGGGCGCACCGAGTCGGACCGCAAGGGCGGGCCGGGGCACACCGTGCTGCTGGCGCTGCTCGCGGCGGTGCCGCTGGTGAAGATCGCCTGGACAGTCGGCGGCGGCGCGCACACCCGCGAGGTGGTCAGCACCATGGGCGTGCCGAACCTCGGCGAGGTGCTGGTCGGCATGGTGACGACCCGTCCGCTGCTGGGTTCGCTGGTGGCGGTGGTCACCTCCCGGGTGGTGTTCGCGCTGTTCGCGGCGCGCGGCGCCGTCCCGCGCGGGCACTCGGCGGGCGCGCTGGCCCGGACGGTGGCGCTGACGCTGGTGAACCCGCTGGCGATGGGCGTGCTGTGCTGGGTGTTCTACGGGTTCCGGTGGGGGCTGGCGGTGGCGCTGGTCGCGCTGGCGCTGCGCAACGGACTGGTCCAGGAGTACCGGGCGGGCCGCCGCCCCCACCCGCACGGGCGCCCGGACGCGGCCGCGCTCGCCCCCTGGCGGCTGCGGCTGGTGGCGGCCGAGCAGTGGGCGGCGCTGCTGCTGACCGTCGTGCTGCTGCCGCTGGCGGCGTTCGCCGCCGCGCTGGACGGGCTGGCCTGGGACACCGTGCTGCGCTGCGAGGTGGCGGCGGGGGCGCACACCGGGCAGTCCCGGCTGATCGAACTGCGCCGCGAGGGCAACGGCGTGGTCGGCTGGGACCTGCACGCCCGGGAGGTCGTCAACGGGTCGGCGTGCGTCAAGGAGGAGTCGCTGCGGGTCCGCCCGGCCTGGTGGAACTCCTGAGTCCGCACGCCGCCCCGGAGGCTAGTGCCGCGTCAGGCGACCTTTGCCGTGAAGGAGCGGCGTCCGGTGCGTGCTATCGGCGTGCCGGCCGGAAGCCCTCGTACTGGATGTACTTGGGTTTTCGGCCGGTGCGGCGAGAGTGCGTGCTGGGCGTCGCGACGGGCGAAGGTCGCCTGACGCGGCACTAGCCCGCCGTGGTGCCGAGGCGGTAGACCGTGGTGGAGCGGTACTCCTCCCCCGGGCGCAGGACGGTGGAGGGGTAGTCGGGGCGGTTCGGGGAGTCGGGGAAGTGCTGGGTCTCCAGGGCGATGCCCGCGTGCGCGCGGTAGGGGCGGCCGGAGCGGCCGGTGACCGAGCCGTCGAAGAGGTTGCCGGTGTAGACCTGGAGGCCGGGTTCGGTGGTGCGGCACTCCAGGCGGCGGCCGCTGGCCGGATCGGTGAGGACGGCGGCGGTGCGCAGGCCGGTGCCGTCCAGGACCCAGGTGTGGTCGTAGCCGGCGCCGGCCGGGCCGAGTTGCGGGTGGTGCAGGGCGAAGCGGTCGGCGAGCGGGTGGGGGTCGCGGAGGTCGAAGGGGGTGGCGTCGACGGGTGCGACCGGGCCGAGCGGGATCAGGTCGTCGTCGACGGGCAGGTAGCCGGAGGCGTCGACCCGCAGCCGGTGGTCGAGGACGGTGCCGTTGCCCTCGCCGGCGAGGTTGAAGTAGGCGTGGTTGGTGAGGTTGACGACGGTGGGCGCGTCGGTGGTGGCCCGGTACTCGATGGTCAGTTCGCCGTGGGCGTCGAGCAGGTAGCCGACTTCGGCGGTGAGCGCGCCGGGGAAGCCCTGGTCGCCGTCGGGGCTGTGCAGGCGCAGGCGGACGCCGACCCGGTGTTCCTCCCGGACGGCTTCGCCCTCCCACAGGCGGGTGGCGTAGCCGTCGGGGCCGCCGTGCAGGGTGTGGCCGGTGGGCTGGGTGGCGAGGTGGTGGACGGTGCCGTCGAGGGGCAGTCGGCCGCGGGCGACGCGGTTGGCGTAGCGGCCGACGGTGGCGCCGAAGTAGGCGGCGTCGCCGAGCAGGTCCGCGACGTGGGCACCACCGAGGACGACGTTGGCGCGCTGGCCGTCCCGGTCGGGGGTGTGGAGGGCTTCGAGGCGGGCACCGAGGCTGAGCACCTCCGCCGTGACGCCGCCGGGGGCGCCGAACGTCCAGCGGGTGATCCACCGGCCGTCGGGGAGGGTGGCGGTCTCGGTCTGGGTGATCCTGAGTCGGGCGGGTGCTCCGGGCGGCACGGGAGGCTCCGTTCGGCGGGGACGGGGAAGGACAGGACGGAAGGGGGAGGGGGACGGACGGGGAAGGGGGACGACGCCCGCGTGCGGACGTCGTCCCTCCTGGGTGGCGGGTGGCTCAGAGCCGCTGGGAGAGGCGGTGGTAGGCCTGGTTCCAGCGCAGTTCGCGGGTGAATCCGCGCATGGTGGTGTCGGCGTCGATGACGACGAGTTCGGTGGCGAGCATCTCGGCGAGGTCGTCGAGGTGCTCGGTGTCCAGGGCGCTGGTGAGCACGGTGTGGTGCGGGGCTCCGGCGGTCAGCCACGCCTCGGTGGAGGTGCGCAGGTTCGGCTTGGGCTGCCAGACGGCGCGGGCGACGGGCAGGTTGGGCAGCGGCTCGTTGGGTTCGACGACGTCGATCTCGTTGGCGACCAGCCGGAAGCGCTCGCCGAGGTCGGCGAGGCCGACGACGACGGCGGGGCCGGGGGCGGCGTCGAAGACCAGCCGGACGGGGTCCTCGCGGCCGCCGATGCCCAGCGGGTGGATCTCGCAGGACGGGGTGGCGGCGGCGATGGTCGGGCAGACCTCCAGCATGTGCGCGCCGAGGATCAACTCCCGTCCGGGCTCCAGGTGGTAGGTGTAGTCCTCCATGAAGGAGGTGCCGCCGGGCAGGCCGGTGGCGGCGGTCTTGAGGGTGCGCAGCAGGACGGCGGTCTTCCAGTCGCCCTCGCCGCCGAAGCCGTAGCCGTCGGCCATCAGGCGCTGCACGGCGAGGCCGGGGAGTTGGCGCAGGCCGCCGAGGTCCTCGAAGTTGGTGGTGAAGGCGCCGAAGCCGCCGGCGGTGAGGAAGCCGCGCAGGCCGAGTTCGATCCGGGCGGCGTAGCGCAGCGATTCGTGGCGTTCGCCGCCCGCGCGC
Source organism: Kitasatospora sp. NPDC004272 (assembly GCF_053603035.1). Lineage (NCBI taxonomy): Bacteria > Bacillati > Actinomycetota > Actinomycetes > Kitasatosporales > Streptomycetaceae > Kitasatospora > Kitasatospora sp. NPDC004272. The sequence goes on from NZ_JBSGET010000072.1 coordinate 15,010, forward strand.
AGTTCGGGGGCCAGGCGGTAGGTCTCCTCGTACTCGGCGACGAGCTTGTCCACGTCCGCGTCGGCGGTGTTGTCGACGGCGGCGACCAGGTCGTTGACGCCGTAGGTGTTGACGGAGACGCCGAAGCGCAGTTGGGCCTCGACCTTGTCGCCCTCGGTGACGGCGACGTCGCGCATGTTGTCGCCGAAGCGGGCCAGCTTGAGGGAGCCGAGGTCGGCCCGGCCGGCGGCGGCCCGCGACCAGGTGGCGATCCGCCCGGCGACGGCGGGGTCGCTGACGTGGCCGGCGACGGTCTTGCGGGCGACGCCCAGGCGGGACTGGATGTAGCCGAACTCGCGGTCGCCGTGGGCGGCCTGGTTCAGGTTCATGAAGTCCATGTCGATGGTGGCCCAGGGCAGGTCGCGGTTGGCCTGGGTGTGCAGGTGCAGCAGCGGCTTGCGCAGCGCGTCCAGGCCCGCGATCCACATCTTGGCGGGCGAGAAGGTGTGCATCCAGGCGATCAGGCCCACGCAGGCGTCATCCGCGTTGGCCTCCAGGCAGACCCGGCGGATCGCGTCGGCGTCGGTGAGGACGGGCTTCCAGATCAGGCGCACGGGCAGACCGGTGCGGGCGAGCTGGTTGATGACCTGCTGGGACTGCTCGGCGACCTGCTGCAGCGTCTCGGGGCCGTAGAGGCCCTGGCTCCCGGTGAGGAACCAGATCTCGCGTCCGGTGAAAACCTCGGTCACTGGTGGTACTCCTTCACTGGGCCGCGGGGCGCTGGCCGTAGACGTTCTGGTAGCGGAAGTTGAGGCGGTCGATGTCGGCCTGCGCGATCGGCAGCGGTTCGCCGAGCTGGCGCGAGACGTGCACGGTGCGGGCGACGTCCTCGCACATCACGGCCGCCTTGACGGCCGCGCGGGCGTCCTTGCCGATGGTGAACACGCCGTGGCTCTTCATCAGCACCGCCGGAGAGCGGTGCCCGGCCAGGGTCTCCACGATGCCGCGCCCGATCGAGTCGTCGCCGATCAACGCGAACGGGCCGATCGGGATCTCGGCGCCGAACTCGTCGGCCATCGCCGTCAGCACGCACGGCACCGGCTCGCCGCGCGCCGCCCAGGCACTGGCGTAGGTCGAGTGGGTGTGCACCACGCCCCCCACATCCGGGCGGTGGCGGTAGACGTAGGCGTGCGCGGCGGTGTCGGACGACGGGGCGTGCTCGCCCTCCACCACGTTGCCGTCCAGGTCGCACAGGATCATGTTCTCGGGGGTGAGCTCGTCGTAGGAGACGCCGCTGGGCTTGATCACCAGCAGGTCCTCGCCGGGGACGCGGGCCGAGACGTTGCCGGCAGTCCACACGACCAGGCCGTAGCGGACCAGTTCCTGGTGCAGGTCGGCGACTTGGCGGCGCAGCAGGTCGATGGTGTCGCTCATGGGGTGTCAGTCCTCGCTGTCGTGGGTGAGAGCGGCGTTGCGGATGGCGCGCAGGCGGTGCAGCAGCAGGTCGGGCCCGGTGCCGAAGTGCTCGTGCAGCAGCCGGTACTCGGCGTACAGGGCGTCGTAGGCGTCGGCGCGGGCCGCGTCGGGCCGGTGGGCGTGGCGCTGGACGCGGCCCATCGCGGCCGAAGCGGCCCGCACGTCCGGGTACGCCCCGGCGGCCACCGCCGCGTGGATCGCCGAGCCCAGTGCCGGGCCCTGCTCGGAGACCGCCAGCGAGACCGGGCGGCGCAGCACGTCCGCGTAGATCTGCATCAGCAGGGCGTTCTTCTTCAACCCGCCGGTGACGACGAACTCGGTGACCGGGACGCCGCCCGCCTCCAGGGCCTCGACGATGGTGCGGGTGCCGTAGGCGGTGGCCTCCAGCAGGGCGCGGTAGACGTCCTCGGGGCGGGTGGCCAGGGTCAGGCCCGCGATGACGCCGGAGAGGTGGTGGTCGACCAGGGTGGAGCGGTTGCCGTTCATCCAGTCCAGCGCCACCAGGCCGTGCGCGCCGACGCGTTGGGCGGCGGCCTTGCGGGTGAGCAGCTGGTGGGCGTCCTCGCCCGCCGCCTCGGCCTCGGCGAGGTAGTCGGCGGGCAGGCCCTGGCGCAGCCACCAGGCGAAGATGTCGCCGACCGCGGACTGCCCGGCCTCGTAGCCCCAGGCGCCCTCGGCGATCCCGCCGTCGACGACGCCGCAGATCCCGGGGACGTCCGCCAGGGCGGGGCCGTTGACGACGTGGCAGGTGGAGGTGCCCATGATCGCCAGTAGCTTGCCGTTGTCGACGGCCTGCGCGGCGGGCGCCGCCACGTGCGCGTCCACGTTCCCGGCGGCGACCGCGATGCCCTCGGGCAGGCCCGTCCAGGCGGCGGCCTGCGCGGTCAGCGAGCCGACCCGCGAGCCCAGCGCGGCCAAACCGTCCGGGTGCTCCAGCCTGGTGCGGGCGAAGCCGGCGAACTCGGGGTGCAGGGCGGCCAGGTACTCCTCGGACGGGTAGCCGCCGTCCTGGAAGATGCCCTTGTACCCGGCGGTGCACGTGTTGCGCGACTCGGCGCCGCTCAGCTGCCACACGATCCAGTCGGCGGCCTCGATCCACCGCTCGCACGCCGCGTAGACCTCGGCGTCCTCCTCCAGCACCTGCAGGGCCTTGGCGTACTGCCACTCGGCGGAGATCTTCCCGCCGTAGCGGTGGATCCACTTCTCACCCCGGGCGTGCGCCAGCGCGTTGATCCGGTCCGCCTGCCCCTGCGCGGCGTGGTGCTTCCACAACTTCGGCCAGGCGTGCGGGCGTCCGGCCCACTCGGGCAGCTCGGCCAGCGGGGTGCCGTCGGCCAGGGCCGGCAGCACCGTGCAGGCGGTGAAGTCGGTGGCGATGCCGATCACGGCGGCCGCATCGACGCCCGAGGCCGCCAGCGCCTGCGGCACCGCGACCCGCAGCACCTCGCGCCAGTCCTCGGGGTGCTGGAGCGCCCAGTCGGGGGGCAGGCGGCGGCCGGTGCCGGGCAGGCGGTCCTCGATCACGGCGTGCGGGTAGGCGTGCACGGCGCTGCCGAGCTCCTCGCCGTCCCGTACCCGGACCACCACCGCGCGCCCCGACAGGGTGCCGAAATCGATACCGACGACGTAGCTCTCCGGCTCGTTCGCCCGGTCGTGGTGGGGAGTCAAGCTCACTGTCTCTTCCTTGGCGTGGGGTGGGGGCGTGGCGGGTGGACTCGGCGGCCGCCGGCGGGTTCCGCGCCGTTGCGGGCCGGCGGCCGGGGTCCCGTCGTCACCTGTTGGGAGGGCTCGGACGGGATCCGCGCGGGCCGCCCGGCAGGGAAGCGGGGGGCCTGGCGGCCCGGCGGGGTCGGGGGCGGGCGTGGTGCCCGTGGGCCCCGCGGCGCGGGGGCGGGGCCCGGTGGTCAGCGCCGGCGGGCGGTGATCAGGCGCTGCAGGACGATGAAGACGAACAGCAGGGCGCCGATGACGATCCGGGTCCACCAGGAGCTGAGGGTGCCCTGGAAGCTGATCACGGTCTGGATCAGGCCGAGCACCAGCACGCCGAGCAGGGTGCCCAGCAGGTAGCCGGAGCCGCCGGTGAGCAGGGTGCCGCCGATGACGACGGCGGCGATCGCGTCGAGTTCCAGGCCCACCGCGTGCAGGCCGTAGCCGGAGAGCATGTAGAAGGTGAGCAGGACGCCGCCGAGCGCGGAGCAGAAGCCGCTGATCGCGTAGACGCCGGCCTTGGTGCGCTGCACGGGCAGGCCCATCAGCAGCGCGGACTGCTCGCTGCCGCCGAGCGCGTACACGTTGCGGCCGAACCGGGTGTAGTGCAGGACGACGAATCCGACGGCGACCACCAGCAGGGCGATCAGCGCGCTGGGCGAGACGAACAGGTCGCCGAGCGGGATCCGGGTCTGCGCCATCGCGGTGTACTGCGGGTCGGTGATGGAGATCGACTCGACGCTGATGGTGTAGCACAGGCCGCGGGCCAGGAACATGCCGGCCAGGGTGACGATGAACGGCTGGATCTCGAAGACGTGGATGATCCAACCCATCAGCCAGCCGCCGGCGGTGCCCATCAGCAGGACCAGCGGGATCACCAGCAGCGGCGGCCAGCCGTGCTGTTCGACCAGCCAGGCGGAGACCATGGTGGACAGCGCCACCACCGCGCCGACCGACAGGTCGATGCCGCCGGTGAGCACGACGAAGGTCATGCCGACCGCGACGACCAGCAGGAAGGCGTTGTCGATCAGCAGGTTGAGCACGACCTGGCCGGAGAAGAAGCCCTCGTACTGGACCGAGCCGACGCTGAACATCGACACCAGCAGGACCGCGGTGACCAGCAGCGGGATCTGTCCGCGCAGGCGGGTCAGCAGGGCGTGGGCGTTCATGCGCCGACCTCCCGGTTGGTGGGGGCCGCGGGGTGCGGCCGGGTGGTGCGCCGGGTGCGGGCGGCGCGGGCGGCGAGCTTGGCGCGGAAGGCGGGCGACTGGATCAGGCAGACCGCGATCACCACGAACGCCTTGAACACCAGGGTGGTCTCGGGCGGGATGCCGATGGTGTAGACGGTGGTGGAGAGGGTCTGGATGATGAGCGCGCCCAGGACGGTGCCGCCGATGGAGAACCGTCCGCCGTTGAGGGACGTCCCGCCGAGCACGACGGCGAGGATGGCGTCGAGTTCGATCCACAGTCCGGCGTTGTTGCCGTCGGCCGCCGAGACGTTGGAGGAGACCATCAGGCCCGCCAGCGCGGCGCACAGCGCGCTGAACACGTAGACCAGGGCGACCAGGCGCATCGCCCGGATGCCGACCAGCCGGCTGGCGACCGGGTTGCCGCCGACGGACTCCAGCAGCAGGCCGAGCGCGGTGGAGCGGGTCAGCAGCACGGTGGCCAGCACCACCAGGGCGCTGAGCAGGATCGCGAACGGCATGGTGAGCCAGTAGCCGCCGCCGATCATCTTGTACGGGTCGCTGGTGACGGTGATGATCTGGCCGTCGGTGATCAGCTGGGCCACGCCGCGGCCGGCGACCATCAGGATCAGGGTGGCGATGATCGGCTGGACGCCGACCTTGGCCACCAGCAGGCCGTTGACGACGCCGAGCACCAGCGCGGTGCCCAGCGCGATGCCGACGGCGGTCAGCACGGTGGCGAGGCTGCCCGGGTCGGTGGACTCGCTGATGTGCAGGCAGGCCAGGGCGCCGGAGATGGCGACGGTGGAGCCGACCGAGAGGTCGATGCCGCCGGTGGCGATCACCAGGGTCATGCCGAGGGAGACCAGGATCAGCGGGGCGCCGAAGTGCAGGATGTCGATCAGGGAGCCGTACAGGTGGCCGCCCTGGAGGCGGACGGCGAAGAAGTCGGGGGTGAAGGCGAGGTTGGCGACCAGGAGCACGGCCAGCACCACCGCCGGCCAGAACAGCCGGGACCGGGTCACCGCCTTCACCGTGCTCGCCGCCGTTGCCGTACTCATGGGTGCGCTCCGCTCGCGATGGTGGCCATGACGCGCTCCGGGGTGAGCTCGCCGTCGTTGTCGAGCTGGGCGACCATCCGGTGGTCGCGCAGCACGCCGACCCGGTGGCTGAGCCGCAGCACCTCCTCCAGTTCGGCGGAGATGAACAGCACCGCCATGCCGTCCTCGGCGAGGTTCGCCACCAGCTTCTGGATCTCGGCCTTGGCGCCGATGTCGATGCCGCGGGTGGGCTCGTCGAGGATCAGCAGCTTCGGGTCGGTGATCAGCCAGCGGGCGAGCAGCACCTTCTGCTGGTTGCCGCCGCTGAGGTTGCGCACCAGCGCCTCGGGGTTGCCGGGGCGGATGTCCAGGGCGCGGATCCACTTCAGCGCGTAGGCGTCCTGGGCGGTGCGGGAGAGCGGGCGGGTCCAGCCGCGGGCGGCCTGCAGGGCCAGCACGATGTTCTCGCGGACGGTCAGTTCGCCGACCAGGCCCTCGGTCTTGCGGTTCTCCGAGCAGAACGCGATGCCGCGGGCGATGGCGTCCCGGGGGCTGCGCAGCGTGGTGACGGCGCCCTCGATCCGCAGCGTGCCGCCGTCGCTCTGGTCGGCGCCGAACAGCAGCCGGGCGGCCTCGGTGCGTCCGGAGCCGAGCAGTCCGGCCAGGCCGATCACCTCGCCGGGGCGGATGTCGAGGTCGTACGGTTCGACGGCGCCGCGCCGGGACAGCCGGTCGGCCTGCAGGAACGCCTTGCCGGTGCGGGCGGTGCGTTCGCGCCGCTTGCCGCCGCCGAGCTGGTCGAGTCCGGCGAGTTCGGCGCCGATCATCCGGGAGACCAGGGCGACCTGGTCGAGCTCGCTGGTGAGGTACTCGCCCTCCAGGCGGCCGTTGCGCAGCACGGTCATCCGGTCGCAGATCTCGTAGACCTGGTCGAGGAAGTGCGAGACGAACAGGATCGCCACGCCCTGGTCGCGCAGCCGCCGCATGACGGTGAAGAGCTGGCGGACCTCGTCGCGGTCCAGGCTGGAGGTCGGTTCGTCCAGGATCAGGACCTTGGCGGAGACGTCGACCGCGCGGACGATCGCCACCAGCTGCTGGACGGCGATGGAGTAGCTGTTCAGCGGGGCGCTGACGTCGATGTCGAGGTCGATCCCGCGGACGAGTTCGGTGGCCCGGCGGCGCATCGCCGCCCAGTCGATCAGGCCGAACCGGCGGGGTTCGCGTCCGATGAAGACGTTCTCCGCGACCGACAGGTTCGGGCAGAGGTTGACCTCCTGGTAGACCGTGCTGATGCCGGCCTGCTGGGCCTGCAGCGGTCCGGCGATCCGCACCGGTTCGCCGGCCAGTTCGACCTCGCCGCCGTCCGACTGGTAGACGCCGGTGAGCACCTTGATCAGGGTGGACTTCCCGGCGCCGTTCTCCCCCATCAGGGCGTGCACCTCGCCGGGGTAGAGCCGGAAGTCGACCCCGTCCAGCGCCACCACCCCGGGGAACTCCTTGCGGATCCCCCGGACTTCCAGGACCGGTTGCTGCCGCACCCCGGTTCTCCTCTCGTGTCTTCCGGGCGGGGGCCGCCGCGCGGCGGCCCCCTCCGGACGGGGTGGGTCAGTACTGGCGGTTGGGCAGGGCCGCGGTGGCCTGCTCGGGGGTGAAGGTGCTCTCCTCGGTCTTGATCCGGCGCTCGATGGTCTCGCCGGCCTTGACCTTCTTGGCCAGTTCCATCAGCTGGTCGCCGAGCAGCGGGTTGCACTCGACGTCGTAGTTGATCTTGCCCTGGCTCATCGCGGTGAAGGCGTCCTTGACGCCGTCGACGGAGACGATCTTGATGTCGGTGCCGGGCTTCTTGCCGGCCTCCTCGATCGCCTGGATCGCGCCGAGCGCCATGTCGTCGTTGTGCGCGTACAGCACGTCGATCTTCGGCTGGGACTTCAGGAAGGCCTGCATGACCTCCTTGCCCTTGGCGCGGGTGAAGTCGCCGGTCTGCGAGGCCACGACCTTGAACTTCGGCTCGCCCTTGATGGCGTCCGCGAAGCCGGACTTGCGGTCGTTGGCGGGCGCGGAGCCGGTGGTGCCCTCCAGTTGGACGATGTTCACCTCGCCGCTGGTGGCCGCGTACTCCTTGACCAGCCAGTCGCCGGCCTTCTTGCCCTCCTCGACGAAGTCGGAGCCGAGGAAGGAGACGTACAGCGACTCGTCCTTGGAGTCGACCGCGCGGTCGGTCAGGATGACCGGGATGTGCGCCGCCTTGGCCTCCTTGAGGACGGTGTCCCAGCCCGACTCGACCACCGGCGAGAAGGCGATCACGTCGACCTTCTGCTGGATGAACGAGCGGATCGCCTTGATCTGGTTCTCCTGCTTCTGCTGCGCGTCGGAGAACTTGAGGGTGACACCGGCCTTCTTCGCCGCGTCCTGGATCGACTTGGTGTTGGCGGTGCGCCAGCCGCTCTCGGCACCGACCTGGGAGAAGCCGATGGTGAGCTTGTGGCCGGAACCCTTGTCGGCGGAGCCCGAACCGCCACCGGAACCACAGGCGGTGAGGACGGCGACCATCGCGCCGGCGACCAGGGCCGCCGCAGCTCTCTTGGACATGGGGGAAGTTCCTCTCGGGATCGTCGATCGCACGGACGGCGGGGCCGCCCGGCGCTCACGGGGGGGTGCAGGGACGTACGGGGGCGTACGGGGGGCGAGACGACCGGACCGGGGCGCGGCAGGGGAAGGCGCTCCGTCTCGTCCGGGTGAACGCGGTGTGGCGGCGCCGTTTCGCTTGAGGGAGATTGTTAGCGCTCACATTCGAAGCCGACAACCCAAGTCACCGCCCGTTACCCAATCTTGACCACCCCTCGCACCACGTCGGAGCGACCGCGCGCCCCTTTCCGCAGGTCGGGGCGCCGCACGCTCCGGCGGCCGGATTTCCACCGCGTTGTGAGCGCTAACAGAAACAGCGGGTACGATTCCGGGGCACCGGCGCGTGACGTCAGCACCGCTCCCCCCGCACCGCACGGGGCGGACCGGCCGCGCCCGGCCCGCCTTCGCGGTCGGTGAGGAGTGGAACGTTGGGGACCGAAACGGCCGGCCCGGAGGCCCGGCAGCCCGTGATGGCGGACGTCGCGAAACTGGCCGGGGTCTCCCACCAGACGGTGTCACGCGTCCTCAACGGCGCCCCGCACGTCCGCCCCGGCACCCGAGACCGGGTGCTCGCCGCCATCCGCGAACTCGACTACCGGCCCAACTCGGCGGCCCGCGCCCTGGTCACCCGCCGCTCGCAGACCCTCGGCGTGGTCAGCTTCGAATCCACCCTGTACGGGCCCGCCTCGATGCTGGACGGCATCGAGCGCGCGGCCCGCAGCGCCGGGTACTTCGTCAGCGTCGCCAGCCTGCGCGCCCTGGACAGCCGCTCCGTCCAGGAGGCCGTGGACCGGCTGCGCGACCAGGGCGTCGAGGGGGTCGTGGTGGTCGCGCCGCAGACCTCGGCGGTCAGCGCCGTCGCCAAGCTCTCCAGTTCGGTGCCGGTGGTGGCGGTCGGCTCCGGCGCCCGCTCCAGCATCCCGACCGTCACCGTCGACAACCGCTCCGGCGCGGAGGCCGCCACCCGGCAACTGCTCGACCTCGGCCACCGCACCGTCCACCACTTGGCGGGCCCGCCCGGCTGGCTGGAGAGCCAGGACCGCCAGGAGGGCTGGCGCCTGGCCCTGGCCGCCGCCGGCGCCCGGGTGCCGGCCGTGGTGGTCGGCGACTGGAGCGCCCGCTCCGGCTACGAGGCGGGGCAGCGGATCTCCCGGCTGGACGACGTCACCGCCGTCTTCTGCGCCAACGACCACATGGCCCTGGGGCTGCTGCGCGCCCTGCACGAGACCGGCCGCCCGGTGCCCGGCGACCTCAGCGTGGTCGGCTTCGACGACATCCCCGAGGCCGCCTACTTCATCCCGCCGCTCACCACCGTCCGGCAGGACTTCGGCGAACTCGGCCGCCGCGCCCTGGAACTGCTGGTGGCCGAACTCGGCGGCACCGGGCACCCGGTCACCCGGGTGCAGATCGCCCCCGAGCTGGTCCTGCGCCGCAGCACCGGTCCGGCGAAGCGCGGCTGAGCACACCACGGGCCACCATCCGGACCGGAGGACGAGTGGCGGCGCGGCCGAGCAGGAGTTCGGCGAACTCGGACGCCGCGCAGCACAGTTGCCGGTCGCCGGTCCGGGCGGATACACCACGGACTCGCCCGGCTGACGCTGCGTCACCGTGCGGTCGGACCCCTGGACGAGCCGCGAGGCGCGGGATATAACGGCTTGTTAGCGCTAACAACGCCGAAATCCAGGCGTGCAAGCCAGCTATGGGCGCCCACGAGATCCCCCGCCCCGGCTCCCTCCCCCACCCGGAAGGACCAGATCCGCGATGTCTCCCTCCCCCATGGACCGCCGCAGCCTGCTCAAGGCGACCGGCGTCCTCGCCCTGGCCCCCGCCGTCGGCCTGGCCGCACCGAGCGCCGCGGCCGCCGCGGCCGTCACCTCCTCGACCCGGCCGTTCGACCTCGGCCAGGTCCGGCTCACCGCGGGCCGGTTGCGCGACAACCAGGACCGCACCTTGGCGTACCTGCGCTTCGTCGACGTCGACCGCCTGCTGTACAACTTCCGCTCCAACCACCGCCTGTCCACCAACGCCGCGACGCAGAACGGGGGTTGGGACGCCCCCTCGTTCCCGTTCCGCACCCACGTGCAGGGGCACTTCCTCAGCGCCTGGGCCCAGGCCCACGCCGGGACGGGCGACACCACCTGCCGGGACAAGGCCCTCTACATGGTCGCCGAACTGGCCAAGTGCCAGGCCAACAACGGCGCGGCCGGGTTCTCCCCCGGCTACCTCTCGGGCTTCCCCGAAAGCGACTTCGCCCAGTTGGAGGCGGGGACGCTCAAGAACGGCAACGTCCCGTACTACTGCGTCCACAAGACCATGGCCGGGCTGCTCGACGTGTGGCGGCTGCTCGGCAGCACCCAGGCCCGCGACGTGCTGCTGGCCATGGCCGGCTGGATCGACCAGCGCACCGGCCGGCTGACCCAGGCGCAGCAGCAGGCGCAGCTGGGCACCGAGTTCGGCGGGATGAACGAGGTGCTGGCCGACCTGCACCTGCACACCGGCGACGCCCGCTGGCTGGCGGTCGCCCAGCGCTTCGACCACGCCGCCGTGTTCGACCCGCTGGCGGCGGGCCAGGACCAGCTGAACGGCCTGCACGCCAACACCCAGGTGCCCAAGTGGATCGGCGCCGCCCGCGAGTACCTGGCCGCCGGGACGGCCCGCTACCACGACATCGCCGCGAACGCCTGGACCTTCTGCACCACCGCGCACAGCTACGCCATCGGCGGGAACAGCCAGGCCGAGCACTTCCGCGCCCCGCACGCGATCGCCTCCCAGTTGACCAACGACAACTGCGAGCTGTGCAACTCGTACAACATGCTCAAGCTCACCCGCGAGCTCTGGCTGCTGGACCCGGCCCGGGCCGGCTACTTCGACTTCTACGAGCGCACGCTGCTCAACCACGTGGTCGGCGCGCAGAACCCCGCCGACCCGCACGGGCACGTCACCTATTTCACCCCGCTGAAGCCCGGCGCCCGCCGCGGCGTCGGCCCGGCCTGGGGCGGGGGCACCTGGAGCACCGACTACGACTCGTTCTGGTGCTGCCAGGGCACCGGCGTGGAGTCCAACACCAAGCTGGCGGACTCGGTCTACTTCCGCGACGGCACCACCCTGATCGTGAACCTGTTCGTGCCCACCGTCCTCAACTGGACCGAGCGCGGCCTGACGGTCACCCAGACCACCGCGTTCCCCGCCGAGGACACCACCGTGCTGAAGGTCACCGGCACCACCGGCGACACCTGGTCGATGCGCGTCCGCATCCCGTCCTGGGCCTCCGGCGCCACCCTCAGCGTCAACGGCACCGTGCAGAACACCGCTGCCACGCCCGGAAGTTACGCCGTCCTCACCCGCGCCTGGGCCTCCGGCGACACGGTGACCGTCAAGCTGCCCATGCGTGTCGCGCTCGCCGCCGCCGACGACGACCCGGACGTCGCCGCGGTCACCTACGGCCCGGTCGTGCTGTGCGGGAACTACGGCAGCGCGACGCTCGGCGCGCTCCCGGTGCTGGACCCGCGGTCGATCACCCGCAGCGGCACCACCGGCCTCGCCTTCACCGCGACCGCCGACGGCGCGCCGGTGAACCTCGGCCCGTTCCACGACGCGCAGGGCTTCAACTACACCGTCTACTGGAGCACCCGGAGCGGCTCCGGGTTCCGCCTGCTCAACGCGGGCAGCGGGCTGGTGCTGGGCGTGCAGGACATGTCCACCGCGGACGGCGCGGCCGCCCTGCAGTGGGCCGACAGCGGCACCGCCGACCACGACTGGGGCCTGGTGGTGGACGGCGGCGCGCTGCGCCTGCGCAACGCCAACAGCGGCAAGGTGCTGGGCGTGCAGAACATGTCCACGGCCGACGGCGCCGCCGTGCTGCAGTGGGCGGACAACGGCACGGCCGACCACCGCTGGACGGTGGTCGCGACGGCCGACGGCGCGCACGGCCTGCGCAACGTCAACAGCGGCAAGCTGCTGGGCCTCGCGGGCGGCTCCACCGCGCAGGGGGCGTTCGCCGTGCAGGCCCCGGACACCTCAGCGGCCACCAGCCGGTGGTGGTTCGTCCCGACCGGCACCCGGCGGATCCAGAACGTGGCCAGCGGGCTGGTGCTCGGGGTGTCGGGCATGTCGACCGCCGACGGCGCTCTGGTGGTCCAGTGGGGCGACAACGGCACCGCCGACCACCTGTGGAGCGCGGTGGTCGACTCCGGCGGGTACCTGCGGCTGCGCAACGCCAACAGCGGCAAGGTGCTCGCCGTGGAGGGCGGCGGCACGGCCAACGGCTCCCGGATCGTCCAGTGGGCCGACAACGGGGGCGCCGACCACCGCTGGCTGCTGCGGCACGGCGGCGGCGACTCCTTCCGCCTGCAGTCCGCGGTCAGCGGCCGGGTGCTCGGCGTCTCCGGGGCGTCCACCGCGCAGGGTGCGCAGGTCGTGCTCTGGGACGACAACGGCACCGGCGACCACCTGTGGCGGTTCGTCTGACGCACCGGCACGCCGGGGGCCGGGGTGAGGAAGTCGGGGACGTAGCTGCCACCGGGCAGTTGCGCGGCCAGGTCGAGGAGAACCTGCGCCGGCTCGGCCGCGACCACCTCGACGTGGTGAACCTGCGCGTCGTCGGAGCCGGTTCGATCGCCGAGCGCTTCGGCGCGCTCGCCGAACTGCGCGAGGCCGGGCTGATCCGCCACCTGGGCCTGTCCAACGTCCGCCCCCACCACCTCGCCGGGGCCCGGGCCGCCAGGCCGGGCGCGTCCGTGGTTCAGGTCGTGGTTCAGGCCGCAGCGGCCAGGTCGGCGCGGCCGAACAGCAGGGCGTAGCCGCGCGGGAGCCGGGCCGGCAGGCGGTCGGCGAGGTCGGGGCCGGCGAGGTCGGGGCCGGCGAGGTCGGCCAGGGCGGTCAGCACGGAGGAGGCGTCCCAGCGGGCGGCGGCCAGGCTGGTGGCGAGGGTGGCGGCGAGCGCCTCCACGAAGGCCGGGGCGCTGACGGGGGCGGGCAGCGGGATCTGGTCGGCGAACACCCGGCGGAGGGAGGGGGGGCAGGGCTGCGGCCAGGGCGCAGCGCTCGTCCCCGTCGAGCTGGGCGCCGAGCCGGCTCAGGACCGCGGTCAGGACGCGTTCGGCTTCCTCGTCGCTGGGGTAGCGGCCCGTGGCGCGGACCTGCTGGACGAGGCGGCGGTGCCGGGTCATCGGTGGGGCCTTCCTGGGCGGCCGCCGCAGTGCGCGCGGCGGCGGGGTGGCGGGGGCGGAGGATCAAGGCGTCCGCCGCTCGGCGTGGGGCGGACGGGACGGGCGGGACGAGGGCGGGGGCGGGTCGGCGAGGGACTCCAGGCCGGTGAGGCGGAGCAGCCGGGCGACGGGGGTGCCGACGCTGCGCAGGACCAGGTGGCCGCCCTTCCGGGCGGCGACCGTCCGGGCCTCGCCCAGGACGCGCAGCCCCGTGCAGTCCGTGAACGTGGCGTCGGAGAGGTCGAGCACCGCTTCGGGGTGCGCGGCCAGCCCGCGCAGGAGTTGGCGGCGCAGGCGGGGGGCGGTGTCGGCGTCGATCTCGCCGTGGGTCCGCACCAGGGGGGTGGTCACCGTTCGTTGCGGCACGGGACCGTTCGCTGTTCGTTCGGTCGGCGGTCGGCCGGGCCCCGCGGTGTCCGCGGGCGGTGCCTGCGGTCGGCGGGGCCCGGGCCGGGGTCAGGCGCGGATCTGCTTGCGCGTCCCGCTGTGGCCGACGGCGACCTTGCGGGGCTTGGCCTTCTCCGCGACCGGGATGCGGAGCGTCAGTACGCCCTGGTCGTAGTCCGCGGTGATGCCCCCGGGGTCGAGGGTGTCGGAGAGCATCACCTGGCGGGAGAAGACGCCGAGGGGGCGCTCCGAGAGCTCCCACTTGACGTCCTCGGTCCGCAGGCGGGGGCGGCGCTCGGCCTTGACGGTCAGCATGTTCCGTTCGACGTCGACGTCGATCGCGTCCGGGTCGACTCCCGGCAGGTCGAAGTGGATCACGTACTCGTCGCCGGCCCGGTAGGCGTCCAGGGGCATCGGGGCCGGACGCGACCAGGTGCCGTTCGCACCCGTGAACTGCTGGGTGAGACGGTCGAGTTCGCGGAACGGGTCGGTGCGCAGCAGCATCGCGAAACACCTCCTGTGGGATCAAAGGGTGCCGGTGCACATCACCTGGAACCGTTGTAGCACGTCGTCCATCCGATGACAAAGCAAAGGTGTCGTCATTAGGATGACGTCATGAATGACAAGCCGACGCCATCCGACACCCCCCTCAGCGGGGCCGGCCAGCCGGTCTCGCCGGTCGCCGCCGTCGCGGCGCTGGCCGCCATCGAGGAAGCCGTCCACCGCGCCGGTGCGCCCGGGCCCCGGGAGCAGCAGGAGCGGCGGGACGACCCGGCGCCGGCCCTGGCCGCCCTGCTGCTGCTGCGCGAGCTGCGGGCCCGACTCGCGGGCTGGGAGGCCGGGCTGGTGGAGAGCGCCCGCGCGGGCGGCGCCACCTGGGCCGACCTCGCCCACCCGATGGGGGTGGCCAGCCGCCAGGCCGCCGAGAACCGCTACCTGCGGCTGCGCCGCGCCGGGGAGGGCGCTCCGGGGACGGGCGCGGAGCGCGTCAAGGCGGTGCGTGACCACCGGGCCGCCGACCGGGCCGTCTCGGCCTGGGCCCGCGACCACGCCGCCGAGCTGCGCGTGCTGGCCGCCCAGCTCAGCGCGGCCGGGCTCGGCCCCGACGCCCGCCCGGCCCAGGAGGTCCTCACCGCCGCCCTCGGGACGGCGGACGCGGCCGACCTGCTCGCCCCGCTCACCGAGCTGCGCCCCCACCTGTGCGGCGACCAGGCGGAACTGGCCACCCGCCTCGACGCCCTCGCCGACCGCACCGGCCACCTCCGCGCCGCCAGCAACCGGCGCCGCGCCTGAGCACCCGACTTCTCAAGTCCTCAAGCTCCTGAACACCCGAGCCCCCGGACGCCCGGGCGCCCGCCGGCCGGTGGGCCGACGGGTGCTCGGGGGCGGGGGCCGGGTCAGCGGCGGACGCCGGACAGCGCGGAGGGCTTCCAGTCGACGAAGGCGGCGCCGTCCAGGTGGAGCGCGGTGGCGCGCTCCTGGAGGGACCCGGGAGTGGCGGCGTTGCTCCAGGAGCCGGTGACCAGGCGCTGCTCCAGGGCGTGCAGGCCGGCCACGATCTCGGCGGTGGTGAAGTTGCAGTGCCCCTGCCGGGCGACGAACGCCTGCCGCAGCAGGCCGTTGTCGCCCGCGGCCCGGATCCGCGCCGCGTAGGCGTTCTCCTGCTCGACCGGCACGAGCTGGTCGGAGGTGGTGTGGAGGGACAGCATCGGGACGTTGAGCGAGGTGACGGTGGAGCTGGCGGTCAGGTTCGCCCGGGCGGCGGCGGAGCCGGTGATGTCGGCGTGGGCGGTGAGCGCGGCGGTGTCCGCCTTCGGGTCGAGGCCCGCCGCGGCGTACAGGGCGCGGACCTCGTCGGCGTGCCAGGACTTGTCGAGCAGGGCGGTGTAGTCCACGCCCTCGGTGGAGGAGGGGTTGCCGCCCGCGGACTGCTCGACGGCGTAGCGGCCGGGGACGATGAAGTACAGCAGGCCCTGCTGGAGCCACTGGTACTGCTGGTACTCCTGGCCGGCGTAGTCGGTGGGGGCGGGCGGGGTCTGGCCCGGGGCCCAGGCCGACTGGTTGAGGTAGGCGGCGGCGAGGGAGATCCTGGCCCGTCCGGCGGGGGTCCGCTGGGCGGCGTCGACGGCGGTGGAGAGCCGGTTGGCCAGCGCGGAGGCGGCGTCCGGATCGGACAGGTCGACCAGGTTCGGCAGGTCGGCGCGGTCGAAGAACCAGGCCAGGGCGTACTCGGCGTCGAGCTGGTAGTCCTCCAGGTCGACGCCGCCGGCGACGAGCCCGCACAGGTTCAGCGCGCCGTCGATGCGACCGGCGCCGTCGCGGGCGATCTGGGCGTTGACCAGGCCGCCCATCGAGAGCCCGACGGAGACGACGTGGGCGGGCCGGCCGGCGGTGTCGCCGAACGCGGTGACGGTGGCGAACTGGTCCCGCTCGGCGGAGCGCAGGGCCCAGGCCGACCCGTTCGGGTCGTAGGAGGAGCCGGCCAGGGCGTAGCCCTCGGCGAGCAGCCGGTCCTTGACGGCGTCGGAGGGGGCGTTGGCGGCGGTGAGCGCGCCGAAGCCGTGGCTGAACAGCAGCAGGACGCCGTTCCACCGGGCGGGCTTGTCGGCGATCCAGGTCGCGCCGTCCGCCAGGGTGCCGCTGTAGTGGGCGGTGGCGGTGGCGGTGGTGGTGGCGGCGGCGGCCGGGGCGGTGGCGGCGAGCGGGGCGGTGAGGGCGAGCGCGGTGGCGGCGCACAGGGCGGCCAGCGCCCGGCGGGGCGATCGGGTCATCAGGGGCTCCAACACGGTGGGTGGGTCGGCGGCGCGGGCGCGCCGCGGGGACGGGGCCGTTCTCTTACCGCGGGTCGAGGGGGCCCCGGCTGCCACCCGTTGGAGGGCGGTAGCCGGGCCGCGGAGCGCACCGACGGCCTCGCGGCTCGCCGTCGGCGCGCTGGTCGCTGCTACCGGGACTGCTTCCCGGTGGCCGGGGCCGGTGGTCGGCCGCCGGGGCCGGTGGTCGGTGGTCACCTCACCGGCCGCCGGAGGCTGGTGGCCGTCAACCGCCGGGCCTGCTCCCCGACCGCCGAGGTCTCCCGACTGCCCGGGGCTGCTCCCCGGCCGGTGGTCGGCCATCGAAGGCTGGTGACCGTCAACCGCCGGGCCTGCTCCCCGACCGCCGAGGTCTCCCGACTGCCCGGGGCTGCTCCCCAACCGCCGAAGCCGGTTCTCGGCCGCCGGAGGCCGGTGACCGGCAGCCGCCGCCGGAGGCCGGTGGTCACCGGTCGCCGGGGCGGGTGGTGCTTCAGTGGACGGGTACCGGCTCCCCGTCCGCGGCCCGGCCGCGCAGGGCCAGCAGGGCGAGGACGGCGGCGAAGAGCGCGGCGCAGCCGCAGACCACGAAGCCGACCGAGTAGCCGGCGCCGAGGGCGTTCTCGGCGATCGGGTGCAGGGCGGCGAGCTTGGGCGCGTTCGAGGCGCCGTTGACGGCCAGCGGGCCACCCTCCTCCAGGATCGCGGCGCCCGCGCCCTTGAGCGGGGCGGGCAGGTCGGAGGTGCCGAGGGCGGTGGTGAAGTGGTGGCCGGCCCGGCTGAGGGCGATCGCGCCGATCACGGCGGGGCCCAGGGTGAAGCCGAAGTCGCGCAGCAGGTTGGTGGTGGCGCTGGCCATGCCGGCCAGGTGCGGGGGCACGGTGGTGACGGCAGTGGCGGTGACGGAGGAGACGGTCACGGCGAAGCCGAGGCCGACTAGGGCGAGCGGCGCGATCAGCGGGAGGAAGGAGTGGTCGTCGACCGGCAGGGCGGCCGCCCAGTAGTTGCCGGCCGCGATCAGCAGCAGGCCGGAGCCGAGCAGCAGGCGCGGCGCCACCGCGTTCAGCAGCCGGTGGGTGACCGGCAGCATGGCCAGGGCGATGCCGTTGAGCAGCAGGAAGGCCAGGGCGGTCCGCATGGGGGGCAGTTCCTGGACGGGGCCGAGGCGGATGCTGACCGAGTAGGCGGTGCCGAGGAAGCTGAACATGCCGACCACGGTGATGACGGAGGCGACCGCGAAGGAGCGGTTGCGGAACAGGTCCAGGCGCAGCAGCGGGGAGGAGGAGCGCAGTTCGGCGGCCACGAAGCCGACCAGGCCGAGCACGGCGAGGGCGAGGGCGATCAGCACGGGGGCGGCGGTCCAGCCGTCCTCGGGGCCCTGGATGATCGCGTAGAGCAGGGCGAACAGGCCGACGCCGATGGTGAGTTGGCCCGGTAGGTCGAGCGAGCGGCCTTCGGGGGCGCGCGAGTCGTCGGCGCAGAGGGCGCTGGTCAGGGCGCTGGCCGCGCCGATCAGGGTGACGACGACGAAGGCCCAGCGCCAGGAGCCGTAGGTGGCGGTGATGCCGCCGATCAGCGGGGCGACGAAGCCTCCGGAGGAGAGCAGGGCGGCCCACAGCGCGACGACCTTGGCCCGCTGGGCGGTGGAGGCCGCGCCGGCGGCGAGGATCGCCAGCGAGGTCGGGAAGAGCGCGGCGGCTCCGAGGCCGGCCAGGGCCTGGCCGACCCAGAGCTGGTGGATGCCGTCGGCGGTGGTGCTGACGATCTCGCCGACGGCCAGCAGCGCGGCTCCGCCGACCAGCAGCCGCTTGCGGCCGAGCAGGTCGCCGAGCAGGCCGAAGGTCAGCTCCAGCACCGCGACCGGCAGCAGGAAGGCGTCCGAGATCCAGGTCAACTGCGAGCCGACGGGGTTCAGTTGGCTCTGGAAGAGGCCGTTGAGGGTGGCCGGGATGGCCAGGCCGATCTGGGCCGTGCAGACGGCGAGCAGGCCGGCGACCAGGGTGCCGCGCCGCAGGGTTGGTCTGCCCTGGGCGGTGGGCGCGGACGGACGGGTGGAGGTGGACATGGGTGCTTCTCCTGGGGGGAGGGCGCGGGCGGGGTCCGGTGGGCCCGGACGGGGGCCGGGGCCGGACGTCGGCGTTCGCACGAGGGGGACGGCGGGGCACCGGGGGTGGGGCCGGCCCGGGTGGGCGGCGAGGGGGCGGGGTACCGGCCGTGCGGCGAATGTAGGGCTACTCTTTGTCGGCCGTCAATAATCTGCACAGGATTGGCTGCCGTCCGCCGCACGCACGCACGCCGTTCGGGCAGCACCCGGGCACCGCGGCGGTACTCGGGCGCGGAAGCGGTGCTCGGGCGGGGAAGCAGTGCTCAGGCGTAGCAGCAGCGCTCAGGCGCGGAAGCAGCGCTCAGGCGTAGCAGCAGTGCTCAGACGTAGAAGCGGTAGACGGCCTGGGCCACGACGGCGGGCTTGGCCACACCGTCGATCTCGACGGTCAGGTCGACGGTCACCTCGGCGCCGCCCTTCACCTCTGCGACCGAGGCGATCGCCCCGTGGGCGCGGATCTTGGCGCCGACCTTGACCGGGGACGGGAAGCGGACCTTGTTGAGGCCGTAGTTGACGGCCATCGCGACGCCCTCGACCTGGAGCAGCTCGCTCCACAGCGGGATGAGCAGCGAGAGCGTCAGGTAGCCGTGGGCGATCGGGGCGCCGAACGGGCCGGCGGCGGCGCGTTCGGGATCGGTGTGGATCCACTGGTGGTCGCCGGTGGCGTCGGCGAAGGTGTTCACCCGGTCCTGGGCGATCTCCAGCCACTGGCTGTGGCCGAGGTCGGTGCCGTCGAGGGCGAGCAGGTCGGTGAGGCCGTGGACGGTGCGGGGCACGTGGGGTCCTTCCTGGTGGCGCGCCGAGCGCGCGGGGAGCGGCCCCCGCGCGGGGGCGCGCGGGGAGCGGGTCAGGCGCGCCCGTGGGCGGTGCGGAGCGGCCCCTTGAGGAGCTTGCCCGCGCCGCTGCGGGGCAGCGCGTCGGTGAAGCGGACGGACTTGGGGATCTTGTAGCGGGCCAGCCGGCCGTCGAGGTGGGCGAGGACCTCCTCGGCGCTGGCGGTGGCGCCGGGGCGCAGCACCACGACGGCCCGGCCCACCTCGCCCCACTTCTCGTCGGGGACGCCGAACACGGCGCACTCGGCGACGGCGGGGTGTTCGAGCAGGGCGTCCTCCACCTCGGCGGGGTAGATGTTCTCCCCGCCGGAGATGATCATGTCCTTGAGGCGGTCGACCAGCCGGACGTAGCCGTCCTCGTCCCGGACGGCCACGTCGCCGGAGCGGAACCACCGGCCGTCGTGGTAGGCGCTCGCGGTCTCCTGCGGCAGCCCCCAGTAGCCGGGGGTGACATTGGGGCCGCCGACCACCACCTCGCCGGGTTCGCCCGGGCCGACCTCCTCGCCGGCCGGGTCGAGCAGGCGGACGTCGGTGAAGAAGTGCGGCACGCCGGCGCTGCCGGCGTGCTCCAGGGCGTCCGCCCGGTCGAGCAGCAGCACGCCGGGCGCGGCCTCGGTCATGCCGTAGCCCTGGACGAACGCCAGGCCGCGGTCGAGGTAGGTGCGGATGGTGCGGGCGGGCACGGGCGCGCCGCCGCACATCAGGGTGCGCAGGCCGCTCAGGTCGGCCCCGGCCCAGCCGGGCGCCTGGGCGATCGCGTCGTACATGGCCGGGACGCCGAACAGGCAGGTGACCCCGAGTTCCCGGATCAGCACGAGGGTGCGCTCGGCGTCGAAGCCGGACTCCAGGACGGCGGTGCCGCCCTTGAGCAGGGTCGGCAGGCAGGTCATGTTGAGCGCGGCGGTGTGGAACAGGGGTGCGCTGACCAGGGTGACCTCGTCGCCGGCGAGGTCGGTGTCGACCACCACGTTGAGGCTGTTCCAGACGATGTTGCCGTGGGTGAGCAGGGCGCCCTTGGGGCGGCCGGTGGTCCCCGAGGTGTACATGATCATGCACGGGTCGTCGTGGGCCACCGGCAGGTCCGGCGGCTCCCCGGGTGCGTCCGCGAGCAGCGCCTCGAACTCCGCCCCCTCGGCCGCCCACACCTCGGTGTCCCGGGACAGCTCCGCCAGCAGGGCGGCGTCCTGACGGACCGCCAGCAGGAGGGAGCTGCCGCTGTCGCGGAGCTGGTAGCGCAGCTCGGGCGCGGTCAGCCGGGTGTTGAGCGGGACGAACACCGCGCCCAACTGCCCTGCGGCGAACAGCGTTTCGAGGAAGGCGGGGTGGTTGGGGCCGAGGAAGGCGACCCGGTCGCCGCGGCGCACCCCCCGCCGGCGCAGGAGCCGGGCCAGCCGGCCGGTCCTGCGGTGCAGTTCGGCGTAGCTGGTGGTGCGCCCCTCGTGGACCAGGGCGGTGCGGTGCGGGGTCTTACGGGCCCGGCGGGCGGGCCAGGAACCGATGCCGTCGTTGTGCAACGCGGGACTCCTTCGTCTGCGTCACTGCTGCTTGTCGAGGCCGAGCAGGCGGGCGGCGTTCTGCTTGAGGATCTTCGGCCGCACCTCGTCCTTGATCGGCAGCTGCGCGAAGTCGGCCAGCCAGCGGTCGGGGCTGATGAGCGGGTAGTCGGAGCCGAACAGGACCTTGTCCTGGAGCAGGCTGTTGGCGTACTTCACCAGCTGCGGCGGGAAGTACTTCGGCGACCAGCCGGACAGGTCGATGTACACCTGCGGCTTGTGGGTGGCCACCGCCAGCGCCTCGTCCTGCCAGGGGAAGGACGGGTGGGCCAGGACGATCGGCATGCCGGGGAAGTCCGCGGCGACGTCGTCCACCAGCATCGGGTCGGAGTACTTCAGCCGGATGCCGCCGCCGCCGGGCGCGCCGGCGCCGATGCCGGTCTGCCCGGTGTGGAAGACCGCGATGGCGCCGGCCTCCTCGATCGCCTCGTACAGCGGGTAGGCGAGCCGGTCGTTCGGGAAGAACGCCTGCACGTTGGGGTGGAACTTGAAGCCGCGGACGCCGTGCTCCTCGACCAGGCGGCGCACCCGGCGGGCCCCGGCCCGGCCCTTGTGCGGGTCGATGCTGGCGAACGGGATGATCACGTCGGGGTTGCGGCGGGCGGCCTCGGCCACTTCCTCGTTGGGGACGGCCGGGGTGCCGGTGGCGGCCTCCGCGTCCACGGTGAAGACCACGCAGGCCATCTTCCGCTCGCGGTAGTGGGCGGCGATCTCCGGCAGGGTCGGTCGGCGGTGCTCGGCGTGGAAGTAGTCGCCGGCCGCGGCGTCGAGCTCCTCGGAGAGCGAGCCCCGGCCGCTCTCCGAGACCTCCGCGTGGGTGTGGACGTCGATGGCGACGAGTTCGTCGAGCCGCAGGGCGGGCTGCTGGGGGGTCATCGGGCGGCCGCCGCTCAGATCCGCGGGGCGGGGATGCCGTAGGTCTCGGGCACCCGTCCGACCGAGACGGGCCAGGCCGCGGCGATCGCGTCGGCGCTCCAGCCGCCGTCCGCGTAGGCGACCGAGACCTCCTGCGGGTGCGACCACAGCGCCAGCTTGTCGCCGCCGATGCCGATGCACTGGCCGGTGACGGCCGCGGCGGCGTCGGAGGCGAGGTAGGTGACCAGGGGGGCGACGTCCTCGGGGGTGCCGAAGCCCTCGCCCTTGCGCAGGCCGTCCGGCAGCGGCGTGCCGTGCTGCTCCAGCGCGTCGACGTGCGGGGCGAAGGCGGGGATGGTCCTGGTCATCGCGGTGGCGGCGACCGGGATGACCGCGTTGGCGGTGATGCCCGCCTTGGCCAGCTCCATCGCCCAGGTGCGGACCATGGCGGCGATCCCGGCCTTGGCGGCGGCGTAGTTGGTCTGGCCGAAGTTGCCGCGCTGGCCCGCCGGGGAGCCGGCGACGATGACGCGCCCGCCCTCGCCCTGCTCGCGCATCCGCGCCACGGCGGCGCGCACGCAGGTGAAGGTGCCGCGCAGGTGGACCTGGAGGACGGTGTCGAAGTCCTCGTCGGACATCTTCCACAGCACCCGGTCGCGCAGGACGCCGGCGTTGGTGACCATCACGTCCAGCCGTCCGAACGCGTCGACGGCCCGCGCGACCAGCGCCTCGGCGGTCTCCGCGGAGCCGACCGCGCCGACCTCGGCGACCGCCCGGCCGCCGGCCGCCTCGATCTCCTTCACCGCGCCGGCGGCGGCCTCGGCGTCCACGTCGTTGACGACGACCGCCGCGCCGGCGGCGGCGAGCGCCTTGGCGTAGGCGAGTCCGAGGCCGCGACCGCTGCCGGTGACCACGGCGACCTTGCCGTTCAGATCCATGGGGCTTCTCCTTCGTGGGGTGGAACCGGCCTCAACTTAGGCAGGTTCGTGTTAGCCGTCAAGATATTGCCAAATATTGTGGTCCCCGGTCCCCCGGCCCGGTCCGGGGTCCTAGGCTGGGCCCGTGATCGACCTCGACCCCGCACCCCGCCCGCAGTCCCTGATGCTCACCTTCTTCGGCGTCCACGTCCTGGGGCGGGACGCGGCCCTGTCCTCCGGCTGCGTCATCGAGATCTTCGAGCGGGTCGGCGTCACCGAGGAGGCGGTGCGCTCCACGCTGACCCGGATGGTCAACCGCGGGCTGCTCGACCGGCACCGGCAGGGGCGCAAGATGTACTTCGGCCTCACCTCCAGGGCCGTCTCCGTCCTCCAGGACGGCCACGACCGGGTCTGGAGCACCGGGGCGGTCAACCGGCACTGGCGGGGGCAGTGGACCCTGGTCGGGTTCTCCCTCCCGGAGGCGTGGCGCCGCCAGCGCCACGACCTGCGCTCCCGGCTGACCTGGGGCGGCTTCGGGCCGCTGCAGAACGGCCTGTGGGTGGCGCCGGGCGAGGTGGACGTCGCCGCGCTGCTCGGCGACCTCGACCTCGACGCCCACCTGCGGGTCTTCCGGGGCACGGTGCTGGCGCCGACCGAGGTCGCGCAGGTGGTGGAGTCCGCCTTCGACACCGAGGCCATCGCCGCCGGCTACCGCGCGTTCCTGGCCCGCTGGAGCGGCCCCGCGACCGAACCCGACGACCCCCTGAGCCGCCAACTCCTCCTCCACACCGACTGGCTGGAGCTCGTCCGGCGGGATCCCCACTTGCCCGCCGAGCACCTCCCGGCCGACTGGCCGGCGATCCGGGCCGAGGAGCTGTTCCGCACCATCGCCCGGCAGGTCGCCGCCGCCGCGGGCCAGGAGGCCGCCCGGCTGATGGACGTCCTGCGCACCGGGTGAGCGCTCACAGGTCGAGCACGAGCCGCTCCCCCAGGCAGCGCGAGACGCAGACCATCATGCTGGCCGACTCCGCCCGCTCCGCCTCGGTGAGCAGCGCGTCCCGGTGCTCGGGGCGCCCGTCCAGGACGTCGGTCTCGCACGTCCCGCAGGTGCCCTGCTCGCAGGAGTAGAGGACCTCGACGCCCGCGCCCCGCACGGTGTCGAGCACCGAGGCGTCCGCCGGGACGGTCAGGGTGAGCCCGGACCGGGCCAGCACCACGGTGAAGGCCCGGTCCGGCCCGGCCCCGGCCGGCTCGCGCGGCTGGAACCGCTCGACCCGGGCGGGCGGGCGGCCGGTGCGCTCGCGGTGCCGTTCGACGGCCTCCAGCAGCGGGCGGGGGCCGCAGCAGTAGACCTCGGCCCGTTCGTCCAGCGCGTCGAGGTGGGCGGCCAGGTCGGGTCGGCCCGCCTCGTCCCGGGGGTGGAGCAGGACGCGCGGCCCGTAGCGGTCGGCGAGCTGCCCGGCGAAGGCCATCGAGGAGCGGGAGCGGCCGGCGTAGAGCAGGCTCCAGTCGGCGCCGGCCGCCTCGGCCGCGGCGAGCATCGGCACCAGCGGGGTGATCCCGATGCCGCCCGCGACGAACAGGTACCGCGGGGCGGGCAGCAGCGCGAAGTGGTTGCGCGGGCCCCGCGCCCGGACGGCCGCGCCCAGGTGGAGCGTGTCGTGGACGCGGACCGAGCCGCCGCGCCCGCCGGCCTCGCGCAGCACGGCGACGGTCCAGGCGGCGCTCTCGGCCGGGTCGCCGCACAGCGAGTACTGGCGTTCCAGCCCGCCGCCGAGCAGCAGGTCGAGGTGGGCGCCGGGCGTCCAGCCGGGCAGCGGGCCGCCGTCGGGGCGGGCCAGGGTGAGCGAGACGACGCCCTCGGCCTCGTCCCGGCGGCCGATGACGACCAGGTCCAGGGTCGGTTCGGGCGCGGTCACGGCCGTTCTCCTTCCGGCGGGGCGGCGTGCCGGGGGTGGTCGAGCAGCCAGGCCCACACCGTGACCGGGTCCGGCTGGGTGGAGCGCGCGCCGCAGAAGCAGCGGGCGTCCAGCACGTCGCCGCCGGGCAGCCAGTCGACGCGGTACACCCGGCGTTCGGGGGCGGCGCTCACGCGTCGGCCCGGCCGGTGCCCGCGGCGGCCAGTGCGGCGAGGATCCGGCGGGCGGCCAGCGCGCCGGTGTCGATGTTGATGCTGAGCTCCTGGTAGGGGCCGGGCTCGGTGTCCAGGGCGCGCTGGAGCAGGTTGAGGGCGTCCACGTCCTGCATCACCACGGTGTGGTTGAAGTCCCGCAGGAACGCGGTGACCTCCTCGTCGCCGACCGCGAAGTCCCGCGAGACGGCCCAGAAGTCGTAGACCTTGCCGGGTGCGGACGGGGTGATCGCGTAGGTGATCTCGGTGCGGAAGACGGGCGCGGACTGCCCGACCGGGGTGATCCGGCTGTGCAGCAGGTACAGGCAGGGGGCGGAGTACTCGATGTCCTGGAGCCGGCTGATCCGGCCCTCGATGCCGGTGGAGCGGGCGTAGAACGGCGGGCACTCGGCGTCGGCCATGTGCCGCGAGACCCGGACGACACCGGCCTCCTCGTCCACCTCGGTGGTGATCGGGGTGGCGGCCACCTCGGGGGTGCCGATGTAGCCGCCGTGCAGGTACGTCTCGTGCGAGAGGTCGAGCAGGTTGTCCACCAGCAGGCCGTAGTCGGCGTCGATCGGCTCCATGCCGCGCACGGTGGTCATCGCCGGGTCGACCAGGTGCGGGGCGCGCGGGACGCGGGAGGCGTCGGCGGCGGCCGGGTCGCCCACCCAGATCCACACCAGCGAGTCCTGCTCGACGACGGGGTAGGACGCGACCCGCGCGGTGCGCGGCACCCGGGTCTGGCCGGGGACGGACACGCAGGCGCCGGCCCGGTCGTAGGTGAAGCCGTGGTAGCCGCACATGACGGTGTCGCCCTCGCGGCGGCTCTCGGAGAGCGGGAAGCGGCGGTGCACGCAGCGGTCCGCCAGCGCGATCGCCCGGCCGTCCTCCCGCGAGCGGTAGAGCACCACGGGCTCGCCGAGGATCGTGCGGCCGAGCAGGTCGTCGCCGACCTCGGTCGTGTACGCGGCGACGTACCACTGGTTGCGGGCGAACTGTGTCATGGGGGCCGTCCCTGGCTCGGGTGGGGTTTCAGCGGGATGCGACGAGGCTCCCAGCGCCCCCCGCGGACCGACAACGGGACTTCCGTCAGGCGAAAGGCACCGCCCGGACCGCCGCCCGACGCGCTGCCCGGTCCACCACCGCGCGGCCCGCCGCCGGGG